>OMRF01000001.1 GCA_900313435.1 uncultured Lachnospiraceae bacterium
AAAAATTAAAGGTAATATGTTACATTTTTCGAAATTAATGTAACACATTACCTTTTTCGTGTCAAGATTATTTTGGACCCCCGGGACTGTCCCGGGGGTCCAAACTGTGTAGGGGGTCTATTTCACTTAAGGCAGAAATTTCCCTGCTGCCAGATAAAGCGCATACCAATCATGATGCGAGAGTTTCACATCTGATGCAGCGCACGCATCCTCTATGTGCTTCGGATTCATGGTTCCGATTATTGCCTGCATCTTCGCCGGATGTCTTAGTATCCACGCGATAGCTATCGCGGTCTTTGACACATTCTCCCGCTCTGCCAGTTCGGAAAGGGTATTATTCAGCTCAGGGAAGTCCGGATTATCTATAAATGTTCCGCCAAACATGCCAACCTGTAACGGCGACCATGCCTGGATGGTGATATCGTTCAATCTGCAATAATCAAGACAATTACCGTCACGATTTATGGAAAAGTCCGTGGTCTTATTGTTCATGTAAAGAGCCTGATCTATAAGCTGCGACTGTTCAAGCGAAAGCTGAACCTGATTGATGATGAGCGGCTGTTTAACATACTTTTTCAGAAGTTCGATCTGCATGGGAACCAGATTGCTCACTCCGAAATAGCGGACTTTGCCGGCGCTTTCCAGTTCATCAAAAGCTTCAGCTACTTCCTCCGGATCATAGAGTACATCCGGTCTGTGCAAAAGCAGTGAATCAAGATATTCTGTGTTCAGTCTGCGAAGACTGTCATTAACACTTGATAAGATAGTCTCTTTCGTCCAGTCAAACTCGTTACGGTCAATGCACAATCCGCACTTACTCTGAATTATTATTTTTTCTCTGTCAATGCCTGTAAGCGGAAAGGCTTCTCCAAAGCGTATTTCTGCCGCCCCGTTCTCACCGTAGCATGTAGCATGATCATAGAAGTTGATTCCACGATCGTATGCAGTCCTGATGACTTTAGCCGCTTCTTCTTTCGAAAGAGCCGGCAACCGCATACATCCCTGTATGATGGCCGAAACATCCTGCGGCCCGTTTGCAATGTTTATGGTCTTCACTTCAATGTCCTCCTCTGCTTCCTACACCATCAGTTTATAAATCCTGGTGCAGTCTTCTTCATTAAGAGTTACAAATCCTGTTATTGTCCCCTCGCGTCCGTTTCCGTGCAGAAGAACATCTACAAGCTTGGGTATGTCTTCTTCTTTCGCGCCAAGTTCTTCAAAGTTCTTCGGCATACCTATGGAAATAAGGAAATTTCTAAATGCTTCTATTCCTGCTTTTGCGGTAACCTCAGGATGTGCAAAATCCATCTGACACCCCCATATCCTTACCGCAGCCTGCGCAAACCTCATAACATTGTGGGACATCGTGTAGGAAAACACTGCAGGCATCGTAACTGCAAGTCCGGCACCGTGGGCACAGTCGTACAGTGCCGACAGTTCATGCTCAATATTATGGCTGTTCCAGTCCTGGCTTCTGCCTACCCCGCAGGAATTATTGTGTGCCATCGTTCCGGCCCACATTATATTTGCTCTTGCTTCGTAGTTGTCAGGATCACTGATAACCCTCGGTCCTTCATGGATCATTGTAAGCAATAGTCCTTCAATAAGCCTGTCTGTTACCTCGACTTCTTCTGTGTTGGTAAGATAACGTTCATATAGATGCGCCATTATATCTGTTATTCCTGCTGCGGTCTGATATGCAGGAAGAGTCTGTGTGAGTGCGGGATTTAAAATACTAAACTTAGGTCTTATAGCATCACCGCTTGCTCCACGCTTGAGCATCCCCTCTTCTTTGGTGATAACGGAGTCCGGACTTCCTTCACTTCCCGCCGCTGCGATCGTCAGCACTGTTCCGACACTGAGTGCCTTCTCTACTCTCTTTCCGCTGTAAAAATCCCAGAAATCCCCGTCATATATTGCACCGGCAGCAATAGCTTTTGATGAATCTATTACGCTTCCTCCGCCGACTGCAAGGATAAAGTCTACATTCTCCTTCTTGCAAAGATCTATGCCTTCATATACGAGTCCGCTTCGCGGATTGGGCTTAACTCCACCAAGCTCGGTAAAAGCTATCGATTCTTTTGAAAGTGATTCCTTGATCCTGTCAAGCAGCCCTGAGCGGACTGCACTTCCTCCACCGTAATGGATCAGCACTTTGCTCCCGCCAAATCTCTTAACATACTCGCCCGCGCTTGTTTCCGTGTCTTTGCCAAATACAAAGCATGTTGGTGAATAAAACTCGAAATTATTCATAAAGCATCCTCTCTTTCGATCGTAGAAAATTTTGGACCCCGTGCCTCGTTTTGGACCCCCGGGACTGTCCCGGGGGTCCATTGTACGAAACCTAATACAATGTACCCCTAACCACGTTCCGGGGGTCCATCAGCGTCGCCCTGCAAGGCGCCCCATCCGCTCCCCCAAGATTAAGCGGCGCAGCATTAAGAATATAATCCCCCTCCGGGACTTCAGCAAGCCTGATTCCCTCCAGCAGAACGATCTCCGCCCCAAGCATGATCAGATGGACTTCTACTGGCGAATCCTCCGGACCGACCGTCTGCGATTCATTCCCAAAAAGCTTGATCTGCTCTTTTGCAAATGCTTCAGCCGCCTCTTTGGTAACTACAGCTTTCCCTTTTATCAGAATTCTTTCTGCCGAAGCAGGATTGCACTCCTTTGCCGCTTTCATTATTCTTCTCGCGTCATCCGCCGAGATATCTCCGGTGTGTTCCGCAACATAAGCATATCCAATGAATCTGTCCAAATGCATCTGATCGATCGTTTTTCCATCCTCATAAAAGTGGAAAGGCGCATCCACGTGTGTTCCGTTATGGTTGCACATTTTCAGATCAGACAGGTTGCATACCGCGCCATCCTTTATGCTCATAAGGATCTTTTTTTCCGGGCTTGGGTCACCGGGAAAAACACTGCAGCTGAAAACTTCCTGCGAAATGTCATAAATCTTTAGTTGATCTGGTGCATGCATTTTTTGTTTCACTCCTTTCTGGGGAATAGATGGACCCTGACCCCGTCCCGGGGATCCATTCCTCATTTCGCCTTACAAGATATCTTATCAATATCTACTCTATAAACGGCCACTGTATTCAGCATTTCCTCAGAATATCGCCATTCAGTCTTACCGGATGTCTGTAGCATCAAACAATTGAGGCCTTTGAGCTTTTCTTCCCGGTCCCCGACAATAGAAATCTTACCGGTTCCTACAACACTCTGAAATTTTGCCGAGAAATCACATGCAACATCGCTCTCCAATAGTTCATAGTTCCCGTCAATCTCAATCCCGATATTGGGAGATCTCTTGCTTAGTTCATACTTGCGCCCGGCTTTAGCGCCATGGAAATAGAACACATACTTGTCTGATTCTATTATATATCCATAATTTACCGGAACGATATAAATCTCTCCGTTGTCATTGAAAGCGATCCTCATAATCTGTTCTTTGGCAATAAACGCTTCTATCGATTTCTCATCCGTTATTTCTCTATCACTTCTTCGCATCTGCAATATCCTCTGTTTCCATTTGTGGACACCACCCCCGTCCCGGGGGTCCATCACCAATTTTTTGGATTTAGTAAATATAATGCCGTAGGTTTATATTCCTCCGGTACCTTGTCTATGTTCTTTTCCAATATTTCATAAGGTCCTTCAGTGTAAGCCTCCAGCAAATGAAACGCTTCCTCAACTATACCCATGTTATCATCTGTAACGGTTATTCTCTGCAGGAGTTCGACCAGCGGCTTTTGTATTGCCGAAAGATCCTTTTTGTAGTACGGATCCATATACCAGTCAAGACAGTATAGAAGCCTTTCTTTGGAATGAATGTCACCTCCGGTTAATACTGCTTCTATTGCCTCTATCCCGGCTTTTATTGTATTAAAGTGCAAGCCCGGTTTTCTCAATAAGTTCATCCAGAGAACGTACATTTCTGCCGCAGTTCTTTATATCTTCACCAAAGAATGTACTTGCTCCCTCGGCAGTGATCGTCCGCGTTTTTTCCGCCCCTTCGCTTTGATATATAAAGGTAACATGATCCAAATTTCCGATCAATCCGACTATCACGCGTCCAAAAGCATCCATATCCTGTTCTTTTTGGGAAAGCTTCTCTGCCGGGATCTCCTCTGAAAGTATTATTTTCCAACCATACGGCTCTTCTGCTGTCTCAAGCTCGTTAGTAAATGCACCAAGAAATGATCCAAGGTTCAGCGCATTTGCCGTCCGGATATTTGCCGGCATATCACCGACATAATCGTGCCTGGTGGCAAAAAAATCAGACGCCAGAGTAGAAACCGTTGCTCCGTCTGACCATATGATCCTGCTGCCGATCCTGACTTCTTTAATAGTTTCTGAAGCAGTATAACTTCCATTCAGAGGTCCTTTGTGGAACAGGCTTGCTAAAACGGTGCGGGCCTTAAGCGTAACCACTCCGTTATCCTCTGCATATTCAAGTGAAGCGACAGCATTTCCGCTTTCGATCGGCACCGCTGTGAAATCAAGCTCATTATCCACTACATTCAGGTTCGTCGCAGTCCAGTTTAGATCATTCTTTGTCCCCACAGCAAATATCCGCAGGGCGATTACCACAATGATCAGCAGAAGCGCTGCGGCAATACTTCCGAAAAGGATCCAGCGGTTTCTTTTTCTGTTTTTCTTTAAGAAATCAATCTCCTGCTTATCTTCCGGTGAAATATTTATATCCCCTATGGGATCGCCTCTCATCGAAGCCAGAACTTTACTGCACTTCTCGCAGCCATTAAGATGCTCTTCAATAACCGCATTGGTCTTCTCACTCGTGAGCTTCTCAATATAAGAAGGGAACAGATCCTGTACTACTTCGCAATCTATCCGGTTCATCAATCCACATCCTTTCTCAACATTTTCTTTGCCCGATAGAAGGTCACGCGGGCCCAGTTCTCGCTATTCCCATGCACCTCGCCAATTTCCTTAAAGGAAAGTCCGCCCAGTGCTCTCAGATAGATGACCTCCCGGTAGGGCTCGGCAAGCCCATGCAGCATTTTTAAGAGATCAATATTCGAGATCCGGTCGATCGCGACATTTTCCGCGGAATCTTCCTGAAGGTTTTGCGCTTCAGATTCTTCAAGTTCCTCCATTTCAGGATGCTTTCTTTGGTAGGTGAGAAGTACATTTTTTGCAATAGCGCACAGCCATGTAGACAGCTTACAGCTTTCATCATAGCGGTCTATGCTCCTTATCGCCTGATAAAAGGTCTCCTGCGTCAGTTCTTCCGCCAGATCATCATTCGCTGTGCGCGCCAGCAGAAAATGATAAACCGTCTTTGCGTAGCGTTGGTATATCTCGTCCATGGACTGCAACTCCTCACCTCCTTTCCGTCGGTTTCATATAGTTAATGCGGATTCAACCTTTTTCGTTACAAAAAAATAAAAAAATTTTGGACCCCTACCCCCGTCCCGGGGGTTCATCAACCTGAAATTTCGCTCCTAATTTCTCAAGAAATTTTAGATTATTATCCGAATTCCTAACGGCGTTCTCCATATAACTGTCATATGCAGAACCGCCAATCTTCCTGTCAATAAACCACTGATCGTATTCCCTGTATGTCTCTTTGAATTCTTTTTCTTTACGGTCACGTATCACTCTCATCAAGGGATTATTATCCAGAACCGATAATAATTCCTGTAATTGAGACGGATATTCTTTCTCCCTTTCAGAAAGGTACTCGTCGTTTTTCTGTTTAAGGACAACTATATCCTGATAAAAGCCAAAACGCATAAGACCTTTAAGCGAATAATAGTCTTCCATGGTCGTATATCTACTGAAAAAATCGACAATAAAAGGCATATGCTCATCCCATGATCGTTTAATAGCACTCAGCATATCTGCTTCATTTCCCTTTTCATAGAAATAAGAATACTGCTTATTCACTTTTTCAAATCCATCCAGGGACAGCGAACAACGATGATAAAAATCAATGACAGGTATCATCCAACACTGATTATCGAGGGTACTTGGCTTACTTTCATAGTCGGTCATTGGAAGTGTAATGAGGCTTATTCCGATCCAAATAGTAAAACCTTCATCATCCGGGTTATGATCTGATTTCTTTTTTTCAACAGATATAAGTTGGATAATTCCATCAGTTGTGACTTTGATAAAATACGGATACTTGCTTTTCAGCAAAGAAAATCCCTTTGGAATAAGATAATTACCATATGTATTTTTGAATTGCTCTAATATGCGCATTATCGTTATTTTTTCTTCTCCATACGTATCAGATGCTCTTCGTCAGGTTCAGAAATGCCATTTTTGAATTGATATCCCATCTTGAGATAAAATGGAACTCCTGTAATTGACGCAGGAATTTCTATTCTATCTGCCCGGAGTCCGTATTCATCATTTTCCAGGGTTTCAATTATTTTGCGTCCAATACCTTTCCCTTGATGATCAGGCAGAACAAATATTGTAAAAAGACTACTCTCGTTTTCTTTTCCCCAATATGGTCCTATTGCGCCGCAGCCAATTATCATTTCTTCATCAATAACAACATAGAAATGCGTCCAACCCGCGCGTTCAAGGACATGTTCGGGTGTCTCGGTTGCTATTAACGCATCCATTAGTTCTTTGGGATAGTCTTTTACGTTTGAAATGCTTATCGTTTTCCTTATCAGATCCGATACTTGTTTCTCATCGCCTGTCTCTATTCTTCGGATTTCCATTATCCATTCTCCCTCTCACAAACATCAGCCCGACAACTGGAATTTGACTGTCTGTAAATCCTGAAATCATTGGCCAACTGAGATCCTGTTACCCTCCACATCAAATTTGAATGATTTTGAATAGTTCTGGAATG
>OMRF01000165.1 GCA_900313435.1 uncultured Lachnospiraceae bacterium
CGTCCTCCATGCCGGGTACATTTTGCGCAGTCACACCTTCACGGACGACAAGCCATTCGTACTGCTTTCCCATCGTATATTTGAAATCGATCAAATCAAGCGATGCAACCAGAATTCTTCCGTCTTTCACCTTTTCTTTCATCTTGCTACCCCCTCTTGTCAGGTAAAATGCCCCGCCGCGCGCCGCGGGGCATGCTATGATTCCTTTTTAGTTTGTCCGCCCCCGGAGGAACAATGTCGCTAAGTAAGCCTGCTTGTCACTTTTTCTTATCTTAGTGACATTCCCCCGATGGGCGGAGGTTGCCAAATCATTTATTCACAGAAGAACCCTATCCGTCTTCCGCCGTCCTGTTTTTTTACCATTATATCCGAAATGTCGGATTCTTCAATAGTGGTGATACGCTCCAGTGTCTTTTCAGACTCATCCAGTGAGGCCACCCTTACTGCGAGATTCATGATCGCTTCATCGACGATCTTACGGACGAAACGGCCGTTTCCGTAATCATCATTTACACGCTCACGATCATAGATCTTTCTCAGTTTATCCATGGCAGCATCCGTGATCTTCATCTGATTGTGAGAAAGCATGAGGTTTGTGATCCCGCACAGTTCCTCGGTGGAATAGTCTTCGAAGTTGATCTGGAAAGCAATCCTGGAAAGCATGCCCGGATTACGGTTGATGAACTCCTGCATGGGCTTTGTGTATCCGGCGAAAATCACAACTACATCTTCGCGATGGTTTTCCATTTCCTGGACGATGGTATTAATCGCTTCGTCACCGAAGCTCTTTTCATGACCGTCGCAAAGGGAGTAAGCTTCATCAATAAAGAGGACGCCGCCCTGCGCTTCCCTGAATCTTGCCTTAACCTTCAGCGCAGTTTCACCGACATGGTCACCGACCAATTCTGCACGACCGACCTCGACAAACTGGCCGGTGGGAAGGATTTTTTCATCCTTCAGGATTTCGGCAAAAAGCCGCGCTACCGAAGTCTTGGCCGTCCCGGGATTTCCTGCGAAGACCATGTGCATGGCCGCTTTATTCTGATTGATCCCATTATCCAGATAAGTCTTTCTTAAACTGTAAAATGAGACAGCCTTATGCATAAGATTTTTAGCTTCCGTAAGGCCGATCATTTCATCCAGTTCCTTACGGGCTGTGCCGGGGACTCTGTCCTTACGCACGGTAAGCACCATTTCATCTACATCTTCGGCAACAAGATGCGTCAGCTGTTCTTTGCTGAGCTTTTCTATATCTTTATTCTCGGTATACAGTCTGACCGACTGTTTTTCGATCGATTTGTCCAGCAAATTGCGGACAGCCCGGCCGTTACCGAAATTTTCAATGACCATAACTTTTGTAAGGATCTCGCGGGCTTTATCCACCACAGCTTCATCTGCCGTAAAGCCGCGCTCCTTCACCATCAGTTTGAAGATATCCGTCAGCTCTTCGGCGCTGTAGTTCGGAAATTCCACATAATTCGGAATCCTGCTTTTGAGACCTTCATTTTGTGTAAGAAAACGCTTCATGCGTTCGCCGTAACCTGCAAGGATAACAATCACGCTGTCGCGCTTGTTCTCCATTTCCTGGATCAGGACAGAAACCGGAACATCACCGATCATAGAATAAGCTTCATCGATAAAGAGCACACCGCCCTCTGCGGCAACAAAGGCTTCCCTGATCGCATAAACGCAGTTCGCGCCGCAAAGATCCATACCGCCGCGCTCCACGAAGATGCCGCTTTTTAAGATGCCCTTATCCTTTGCAATCCCGGCAAAGTGTTTTGCCACGGTGGTCTTCGCCGTTCCGGGATCCCCGGCAAAGATCATATGCATGGCATGTGTCTGATATCCTCTGCCGATGCATTTCTTTCTTTCTCTTTCAATCATGTCTTCGGCAATGATATCGTCAATTTTCTTCTTCACCTTAGAAAGCCCGATCATGCTCTGAAGCTTTTCGTAAGGTGAACGCTCATCCGGATCCCTTTCCAGAGTGAATTCATCAAATACATCGTAATGATACGACTTGAACACATTTTTGTTCATGCTCCAAGGACCGAACTTTTCAAAAGCCTGAAGCACATCGGTCTGAGTAAAATCATCTCCGGGATACAGCTTAAGATATTCCGCTGCCTGCCCGGCATACTCAGCCTGGTCAGAAGATCTGATCAGCTTCTTCAGATAATTCTCCGCTTCCTTTCTGCCGCCTGACCCTTCACGAAGACTGACAGGGATCAGATAGTTCTTCAGGTGCGGCAGGATATAAAAGGAAAATCCCGGATTATCCATATTGTAAATGAAAAAGAACAGGCAGTGGTTACGGTGCTGCTTCACCAGCTTCTCAATGAAGTCACAGACAAGCTTATAGTCCACGGGATCGCAGCCGAACCTCTCGGTCAGATCAAAGGCCACGATACCACCGTAGTTATTCTCGACGATATCCTCAATGACATTCCGGGATGAATCGAGTAATGCAGGTGACATCTCCTTCACGATTTCCAGGCGGCGAC
>OMRF01000068.1 GCA_900313435.1 uncultured Lachnospiraceae bacterium
CCAGAAAAGGGGAGTGGAATGGCTTCTTGATCTTAAGGAAAATGAGCTCTTTGGACTCCTTTCCGATGATATGGGGCTTGGAAAGACCCTTCAGGTGATAGCTTTTCTGTCGGAGCTTTCTGTGAAGAAAGAAGAGAAAAAGACGATCATCATCTGCCCCGCCTCGCTGCTCTATCAATGGCAAAGTGAGTTTTTAAGCTTTGCGCCGTCCCTCTCTCCGATCATCATTGACGGCAGCAGGGAAGAAAGAAAAGCGGATATTTCCGGACTTTCGGAAGGAAGTATCATAATAACTTCCTACCAGCTCCTTCTTCGCGACATCGATCTCTACAGGGAAATGAGCTTTTCAAATATTATCCTTGATGAGGCTCAGAGCATCAAAAATCCTTTCGCGAAGGTCACAAAGGCTGTAAAGGAACTATCGGGAGATTTTCGTCTTGCCCTTACGGGAACGCCTGTCGAAAATAATCTCACGGAGCTTTGGTCTATATTTGATTTTCTGATGCCGGGCTTTCTCTACGGCAGGAAAAAATTTGAAACCGCCCTCGCGATACCGATCGAAAAGAAAAAGGACGAGGTGGCCTTAAAGAGGCTTCGGCTTATGACATCTCCCTTCATCATGAGAAGGAAGAAGGACGAGGTAATGCTGTCCCTTCCAAAGAAGACCGAGAGAAAGTTTGTCTGCGATATGACAGAGGAGCAGCGGAGAGTCTATGATTCAAGGATCGCCGTGATAAAAGGGCTTTCGGCCGAAGGCAGAGAAGATGGAAGGACCAATAAGATAGCGATCCTTGCGGAGATCACAAAGGCGCGGGAGGCCTGCTGTGATCCATCTCTTCTTTTTATGAACTATGAAGGGGGAAGCGGAAAGCTTTCAGCCTGCATAGATTTAATAAAGAGAGCCATAGAAGGTGAACACAGGGTACTTCTTTTTTCCCAGTTTACCGCAATGCTTGATATAATAGAGCACAGGCTTTCAGAGGAAAAGATCAGTTGCTTTCGGATAGACGGCTCAGTCTCAAAGAAGAAAAGGAGTGAGCTGGTTTCTGATTTTCAAAACGGAAACATACCTGTTTTTCTCATATCCCTGAAGGCGGGGGGAGAGGGTCTGAACCTGACTGCCGCGGATGTTGTCATACATTATGATCCCTGGTGGAACGAGGCGGCAAAGGAGCAGGCATCGGACAGAGCCTACCGTATCGGACAGGAGAGACCGGTCACTGTATACCAGATGATCACAAGAGATACCATAGAGGAAAATGTCGCTCTGATGCAGCAGAAAAAGGCAGCTCTTTCAAAGGCGGCACTTGAAGGCGCAGGAAGCGTGGTGACGGAGGACGATCTTGAAAGTCTCCTTAATATTATAAATGAAGATGACAGATTAAAGGAGATACTTGATGAGTGCCGGAGAGATCTTGATCTTCTCGGGGTGAGATACCACAGGGCGACTATCACTACGAACAGATTTCACGACAGGTTCAAAAATGCCCTCGGGGTGCATACGGGAAGAAGATCGGGAAGCGATTATGAAAGTGTGATAGAGATAGGGCAGGATATAATGGGATCGCGCAAAGACGCGCTTCGCGACATTGTGATGCATGAACTCCTTCATGACTGTGTGGGATGCGAAAATTGCGGGCACGGGGGAAAATGGAAGGAGCTGATGAAGCTTGTGAACAGCTCCTTTTCAGGGAAATATCATGTTCACGTTACAGAGGATGAAAGCAGGTTCAAGGCGTGATCTAATAGCATTATTCAATTTGGGAAAGGCGGTAAAGAGAATGAAAAAATGGGAAGGCTATGTACATGGTGTTGATATCGGCGGGTGGCTGTCTCAGTGCGACCATACCATTGAGACTTATGAAAACTTCATTACGGAGAAAGACTTTGAGACCATCAGATCATGGGGACTTGATCACGTGAGGATACCGGTGGATTACGAGGTTGCGGAGGATCATACGGAATATATCGACAGGGCTGTAGCATGGTGTGAAAAGTATGGTCTCAATATGATACTCGATATTCATAAGACCCGTGGCTTTTCCTTTGACAGCGGAGAGGGCGAGGAAGGCTTCTTTGAGTCGGAAAAATATCAGGAGAGCTTCTATGAACTTTGGGAGAAGCTGGCAAAAGCTTACGGCAATATAGGTGAGCGGCTTTCCTTTGAACTTTTGAATGAGGTCACTGACAAGGAATACTGTGAGCCCTGGAACAGGATATCCCTTGAATGCGTAAAGAGGATAAGAAAGATCGCGCCCTCTGTGAAGATAGTGATAGGAGGCTATTACAATAACAGCATTGAAGCCGTAAAGGATCTTGCGATGCCCTATGATGAGAACATAGTCTATACCTTCCATTGCTACGAGCCGCTCGTATTCACACACCAGGGAGCCTACTGGGCGCCGGGGATGGACACGTCATTTCGCATGTCACTGGATGCGACCTACGCTGAAATGGAGAAGCTTTCGAAAGAACAGCTGTCACAGGTCACGGTGGGTTTTGATGGCTTTGACGGGAATGACAGGCTTTCGGCAGCGTTTTTTGACAAACATTTTTCCGAGGTCGTAAAGATAGGCGAGGAAAGAAACGTGCCCATCTACTGCGGCGAATACGGGGTCATTGATCTTGCGTCCTCTAAAGAAGCGCTCAGATGGTATAGCTTTATAAGCGAGTCCTTCAACAAATATGGAATTGGAAGGGCAGCGTGGAATTATAAGCAAAAGGACTTTGGACTTGTAGACGAGCATATGAAGGATGTGCTTCCGGAACTTGTCAAATATCTGTGAGGAGGAATCAGAATGTTAGAAGTCGGACTTTCAAAGGAACTTTCCGAAGAGGTTACAAAGGAGAAACTCGCTTCCGCAAGAGGGAGCGGAGCTCTTGATGTTTACGCGACACCGGAGATGATCACGATGATGGAAAAAGCTGCTCTTCTCGCGGTTTCAAATGAACTTTCGGAAGGTGACACGACGGTCGGGACTGCCGTTAATATCAAGCATACCTCCCCTACGGTATTGGGAAGCACAGTGAGAGCCACTGCGCGTCTCATCGAGATCGATGGGAGAAGGCTCCTTTTTGAGGTGAAGGCTTTTGACGAAGCAGGCGAGATAGGAAGCGGCACCCACGAAAGGTTCATAGTCACGATCGATAAGTTTCTTAAAAAGGCAGAGAGTAAGAAGGCCTAGGTTTTGTCTTTGTTTATCACAAGTCTTATACCCGGGATCAGCATGCCGCCCACTATGTTTCCGGCTGTGTTTATCAGGAGGAAAAGAAGCGCTTTCTGATCCCAGGCGTTTGCCATTGTAAGATAGAACATGTTCGCGACGCAGTGCTCAAAGCCGCAGAGTACGAAGACTGTTACTCCGAAGAAGATCGCGAGGTATTTCCCGATCTCGTGCTTGCAGCTCCTATAGCCCTCGACCGCGATGTATATCATGATATTGCAGAAGATGCCCAGGATGAAGACGCTTAAGGGGCTCTGTGAGAGCTTATTGGCCGCCATGGTGATCGCTTTTTCATTGATGCCCGAGATCCTGGTCTGAAGTATGAGAAAGCCGGTGATGACGGCGCCCGCAAGATTTCCGAGCCATATCACGATAAGGTCTATGATATATCCCGCTTTGTTTTCAAAGACGTAGCAGACCTTTCCTGTAAAGAGGTGGAAGCCGAAAACACAGACCGTGAAGAGTCCTGCCGTGAAAAAGATGGCTCCGGCCACCTTGTTCTCAAGTGTGAGATTTGCGATCCCGCCTATGGCTATAGCCATTCCGGCGAGGATGGATGAAAGAAATATCCTGAACTTTTCCATTATCATTATTCTCCTAACGAAACAAAAGCGAACTGAATTCTATCATATATCGAAGGTGTTTTGGCAAAAAGTGGAAGCCATTTTTTTGCTATGGTATAATGTCCTTTGCCGGTGTCTTGTCCGGCGGTTTTTAGAAGTGGAGGCGGGTTATGAAAACCATCGAAAAAGAGGGGAAGATCTTCTATCAGTGCGATGTCTGCGGATCAGAGTATGAAGACGAGGTTGAAGCACAGGACTGCGAGGTCCGCTGCTATGAGCAGCTGGCATCAGCGGGACGGGGAAAGTCAGCGGAAGAAAACACGCAGACAGATATTGACGGTAATGGCATTATCGCCTGAGCCTTACTCAGGGACTTTTTGAGATGAGCGGTAAAAGCGATATTTTTGAATCAGCGTTCTTCATATCTCCGGAGGAGGAGGATCAGGGAGACAGCAATTTTCCGGGATATATCGGACCTCCGGCGGGCTATCTCCGCAGGAGGTTTTTCATAGAACCCGGGAAAAAGTGTGTTCTTTATGTAGGAGTGCATGGTGTAGCCGAGATCTATATCAACAGGACTCCGCTGACAGAGGGGGTTCTTTTTCCGGGTCCCTTTGATTATTATAAAGGGCTTCCGGTGGGAGTCTTTGATGTCACATCCCTTCTTCGGAAAGGGGAGAACGAATTTGCCGCGGTACTTGGAAATGGCTGGTACAGAAGTTATGCCATCACCGAGAAAAAGCGTAATCTTTACGGATC
>OMRF01000028.1 GCA_900313435.1 uncultured Lachnospiraceae bacterium
AACGAGCTTGCCGCAGATGGGGAGCCCGGAGAGATCTGTATTCGCGGGACCTCGGTCACGCTCGGGTATTACAACAACCCTGAGAAGACGAAGGAGGCTTATGTACAAAACCCGTTAAATACCGTGTATCCCGAGATCATCTATCGTACCGGCGACATCGGTAAGCGCGATGCGGACGGCAATCTGCTGTTCATCTCGCGGAAGGATTACCAGATCAAGCACATGGGTCACCGCATTGAGCTCGGCGAGATCGAGGCCAATGTGAACATGCTCAACGGTGTGCGGATGTCCGGCTGTATCTATGACAAGAGCACGGATAAGATCGTGCTTTATTACACGGGCGATGTGGAGGAGAGCGATGTGGTAAAGCTCCTTCGCGGCGCGCTTCCGAGATATATGCTTCCGAATAAGACCGTGAAGCTTGATAATATGCCGTTTACCGCAAACGGTAAGATTGACAGGGTAACCCTGAAAAAAATGAACGATGAAGATCAATGATTGCGACAGCCTGTCATCCTGACGAGCAAAGCGAGGAAGGATCCTGAAATCGTAGTCAGTAATAAAAGAAGAGGAGAATAAAAATGAAAAAGAAAGTATTGGCAGTTTTAGTAGCAGGTTGTATGCTCGCGCTCTGTGCGTGCGGCGGAAAGAAGATCGAGGGCGGCGAAGGCAATAAGACCGAAGCGAGTGCGCAGGCATCCGCTACCGGCGGTTACACCTTCACCTCTAACGGCGCGACTATTGTGATCGATGCGGCAGCGGCGGACACCATCGCAAAGCTCGGCACACCGATTGAGCAGTACGAGGCACCGAGCTGTGCCTTCGGCGATATGGACAAGGTTTGGACCTACAGCGGTTTCCGCGTTGACACCTACCAGATCGACGGCGTGGATTATTTCCTGGATGTTGTGTTTACGGATGATTCCGTGGCAACCGCCGAGGGTGTGCGTGTCGGTGACAGCTTGGATGCAGTAAAGAGCGCTTACGGTGAGCCGACTACGGTTGACAGCACACAGGCTGTGTATGAAAAGGATCAGATGAAGCTGACCTTTCTCTTGAATGGGGATTCTGTAAAGAGCATTCAGTATCTTTCAAAGAAACTCGACAAATAAACTGATTTGAGGTATCTATATATGAATATACGCCGTCTCGCAGACTGTTTCCTGTGACAATTGTCTGTCGAGATGGCTGTTTTATTAAGGGGATTTATGATACAGGATTGGGACTTTTCAATATTGAATTATATTCAGGAGCATTTTCGGTGCGGATTTTTGGATGCGATAATGCCGGGAATCTCGTTTCTCGGAAATGCATCCCTGATCTGGATTTTGATCGCGGTGATCCTGGTGGCGCGGAAGGAGACGCGCAGATGGGGAATCCTGCTTACGATCGGGCTTTGCTTAAATGGGATCGTTTCCAGTGTGTTTATCAAGAATCTGGTTGCAAGAGACAGACCCTGCTGGATCAATCAGGACATCGTGCTTTTGATCAAGAGTCCGAAGGATTACTCGTTTCCGTCCGGGCATTCGTTTGCATCCTTCGTCAGTGCCGTGATCCTGTTTGTATGGAATAAGAAAGCCGGTGTGGCAGCGTTTGTCCTGGCATTTTTGATCGCATTTTCCAGGCTCTATCTTTACGTGCATTTTCCGTCGGATGTTCTCTGCGGGACCTTGCTCGGATTGTTCTTCGGTGTTATGATATTGATCATAAACAGGAAGCTTACGAAAGAGAAAGATATGGAGGTAGATACATGATCGTTTTATTGGTGTTTGCAGCCTTTATCCTGGTTGCGATTCTTGCACATGTCTATGTATTCCTCAGGTCCAAGCAGTTTGCCTGGGTAAAAAAACTGGCGGGAGACAGCAAATGGAAGAGTCGTTTTATCCGATTTGTTCCCGTTCTTGCCATGCTTTTATGGTGCGTGTTCGATCTTGTTCCCGCGGTGATCGCCGTGGTACATCTCTTGTTTTTCTGGCTTTTGTTTGACGGGATCGGACTGATTGTAAAAAAACTGACAAAGAAAGAATTCCGTATTTATTGGCAGGGGGCTGTTGCAATTCTCGTCACAGTCCTTTACCTCGGGGTGGGCTGGTTCTTTGCGCATCATGTGTATGAAACGGACTACCACCTTGAGACTGAGAAGCTTCTTCCGGGAGGAAAGCTTCGTGTGGCAGTGATCGCGGACTCGCACATCGGCTGCACCTTTGACGGGGACGGGTTTGCTTCCTACATGGAACGTGTTTCGCAGACGAAACCGGATCTGCTGGTTGTGGTCGGAGATTTTGTGGACGACAGCACATCTCGCGAGGATATGGAAAAGGGTTGCGAAGCGCTCGGTAAGGTACAGACGACCTACGGTGTGTATTACGTGTACGGAAACCACGACAGAGGTTACTACGGGAGCAGCCGCGGATACACGGCCGAAGATGTGGAAGCGGAGCTTATAAAGAATCATGTAACCGTTTTGAAAGATGATGTGTCGTTGATCGGCGACAGTGTTTATCTGGTGGGCAGACTGGACAGAAGCTTCGGAGAACGCGCGTCTATGGAAACCTTGACGAAGGAACTTGATCCGTCGAATTATATGATCGTTCTTGATCATCAGCCCCATGATTTTGATGCACAGGAAAAGGCCGGGGCGGACCTTGTGCTCTGCGGTCATACCCACGGCGGGCAGATGTTTCCCATCGGGATCACGGGAGAACTTTCGGGAGCCAACGAGAAAACCTACGGGCTTGAGACACGCGGATCCACGAACTATATCGTAACCTCCGGGATCTCCGACTGGGCGATTCCCTATAAGACAGCGGCAATCTCCGAGTATGTGATCATCGATATTGAATAGAAACTGGTGTATTACTCGTTTGAAGAATGATTAAAAGGAGATGTGTATGATAACAGAGATTCTCGATAAGATTGACAGTGTGATGTATTACCCGATCCTGATCATCGTGATGGGAATTGCGGGTATCTATTTTACGGCACTTACAAAGGGCGTTCAGATTCGATTGTTTCCCGAATCTATTCGGCTTTTAAAGGAGCCGCCCGAGGATAAAAAAAATGTTTCCTCTCTGCAGGCCATGCTGGTATCAACGGCATCCCGTGTCGGGACCGGAAATATTGTGGGTGTTTCCACGGCTATCTGTATCGGCGGTCCGGGAGCCTGCTTCTGGATGTGGATCATGTGCATCATCGGCGCGGCTTCCGCATTTATCGAGAGTACCCTGGCGCAGATCTACAAGAGAAAGAATTCCGATGGGGAGTGCTACGGCGGTCCGGCTTACTATATAGAACGCG
>OMRF01000046.1 GCA_900313435.1 uncultured Lachnospiraceae bacterium
AATCCTGGTGGGTGAAAAGCACACCAGGCCCATAGCGGAAGGGATAAGGAGCAGGAGCTTTCCCGAAGGAAAGCTTAAGGTTTTTGAAAGGCTTGAGGATGCGCTTTCCTATGCTTACGGCATTAAGAATGAGGGACATAAATATATCCTTCTTGAAAACGATCTGCCGGATAATTATTGAGTAAAAAAGGAGCTTTTGAAATGAAGTTACGTATAGCACTTGTCTTTGGCGGAAAAAGCGTGGAGCATGAGGTGTCCGTGATCTCCGGGATACAGGCATATATGAACATTGACCGGGAAAAATATGATGTGACCCCGGTATATATGACCAAGGATAATTGCATGTACATAGGTGAAGATATAGGAAAGATAGAGTCCTATAAGGATCTTCCGGGGCTTATAAAGAGGTCCGAAAGGGTCATAATGGTCAACGACCGGGGAAGCGTGAGGCTGATCCCCTATCCTCAGAAGCTGTTTAAGAAGAATGAGGGGATAGAGACGGATCTTGTTTTTCCAGTGGTCCATGGCACAAACGTGGAGGACGGAGCGCTCCAGGGGTATCTTAAGACCATAGGGGTTCCCTTTGCCGGCTGTGACGTGACGCCTTCTGCACTTGGAATGGACAAATACGCTTCAAAGGTGATCCTCAGGGAGAACGGGATACCGGTGCTTGACGGATTTTGCTATACCCTTTCGGATTACGCGAGAATGGATCAGCTGATAACGTCCATAGAAGAGAATGTGGGTTACCCCGTGATCGTGAAGCCCTATAATCTCGGCTCTTCGGTGGGGATATCCGTCGCCAGAGACCGGGATGAGCTTCTCCACTCGGTGGATGATGCTTTCCGATATTCAAGAAGAATAATAACAGAGCACGCGATCACACACCTTCGAGAGATCAACTGCGCTGTTCTGGGCGATGAAAACAAGGCGCAGGCATCGGAATGCGAGGAACCCATCCATACAAAGGATATCCTGTCCTATGCCGACAAGTACGAGGGCGGTGCGAAGGGCGCAAAGAGCCTTTCAGGCATCAAGTCAGGGTCGATGGCAACCTCTGTTTCAAGAAAGCTTCCGGCTGAGCTTCCCCCGGTTCTTCGGGAAGAGATCAGGAATCTTGCAGTTAGGGCTTTTCAGGTTTTGGGCTGCAGCGGTGTCGCGAGGATAGATTTCATGATAGACGGTGAGACGGGACGGCTGTACTTAAACGAGCTCAATACCATCCCGGGAAGCCTTGCCTTCTACCTTTTTGAGCCGCTTGGTATAGAGTACAGCGAATTGATCGACAGGATAATAGATCTTGCGATGAAAAAGACCAGAGAAAATGACGCGCTTACTTTTTCTTTTGACACGAATATCCTTTCACACGCATCACTTTCATCGATAGGAGCAAAAAGTTGATGAAAAAGAAGATCACTAATGTCAAAGCGTTTCTGTTTGCAGGGGTTCTTGCGTTATCCACCTTGCTTTCCACTTCCTGCGGGGCTGGAAGCAGCGGGACGACGGCTAGTTCCTCATCCGCCGCGCCTGTCTCAAGCGCGGTCTCAATGAAGCAGACCTCCGCTGAAAACAGCGAAGGTGCCGTTCAAAAGGCTGCTAAGGAGTCGAGTGTCTTAGCCCTTATCGAAAAAAAGAGCGGCTGGGAGTCACACTCACAGTATGAAATTTCGATCATTAATAATTCAGGAAGTCAGATCCATGACTGGGCAATTTCTATTACGGTGCCTTCAGGTACTACAGTTGAGTCCTCATGGAATATGAATCATTCCATTAACGGGACGACACTTTTGCTAACTCCCGCTGCTGACTGGAACAACACTGTCGATGCCGGGCAGACAAGAGATATCGGCGGGATGATCACTGTATCACAGAGCGCCGATGTCTGGGATGCTTATGAGATAAAGTACAAGACAGTGACCGGTGAGGAAGCTGTCGCAAAAGGAAAGAGCTCTGAGAATAGCGCCGAGTCCGGTGGCGGCTCCGAAAATCCGGGCGGTTCCGGCGGCACTGAAGAAAAGCCTTCGGAAACTCCATCAGGGAACCTCGTCGGTGAAGGCTTCAAGGATGAGCGTGCTCGCGCCGTTCTTACTCCTTCTGCAACAGAGGCTTCCATATCCCCTCTTTCCGTAGTCGGAGGAAAGCTTGTAAACTCTGAGGGACGCGCTGTCAGGCTTCAGGGAGTAAGTACTCACGGCCTCGCCTGGTATCCTATGTATGTGAACAAGGGTACCTTCCAGTACTTCCGCGATGACTGGGGAGCTAACGTGATCAGGCTTGCCATGTACACGCAGGAATACGGCGGATTCTGCAGCGGCGGAAACAGGGACGAGCTCATATCACTCCTTGACAAGGGTATCGCCGCGGCCGGAGAGCTTGGCATGTATGTGATCGTGGACTGGCACATCCTTTCAGACGGAAATCCTCTCATTCATAAGGACGAAGCTATAGAATTCTTTGACTATATGACAAAGAAGTATTCAAAATACTCAAACATTATCTGGGAGATCTGTAATGAACCGAACGGCTCGAACTGGGATACGCAGATCAAGCCTTACGCTGAGGCGGTGATCCCCGTCATCAAGGCAAATGACCCCGACTCCGTCATCATAGTGGGTACGAACACCTGGAGCCAGGATATAAACGATGCCTTGAGGAATCCTCTGGCCTTTGACAATATAATGTATGCCTTCCACTTCTACGCTGGAACTCACAAGGACAATCTAAGGAACAGAGTGAACGAGTGTGTTGCAGCCGGTCTTCCCGTATTCATCACGGAGAGTTCCATTACCGATGCCTCCGGAAACGGGAGCTGTGACATAGCTTCTGCAAATCAGTGGAGGGACGTCATAGAAAATAACGGACTCTCATTTATTGAGTGGAGTATCTCAAACAAGGCTGAGTCCTCTGCCATATTCAGACCCGAGTGTACAAAGACCGAGGGAGGCTATACCGAGAGTGACCTCAATGAGTCTGCTCAGTGGTATCGGAGCGTGATGAGGAGCTTCGCCGGTAAATAGAATAGGAAATCTTTGAAACTATAGAAAAGATAATGATATCCACGGGTATCATGATGAGATTTTTCGGCAGCCGCATCATAAAGGCTGCCGAAAATGTTGTATTGTAGAGGACCGAAAGCCAGAGGCAGTTTAAAAGAAAGCTCGTGACAAGGGAATTAATAACGGATGCAAGGATAGTCCTTACGAATGAAAACGGCTTCTTGTACATGAAAAGGGCAAATATAACACCTGTAAGCGCAGAACTTAAGGTAAAGCCCGGAAAGAACTCCCCGGTGGGGTGGACAATGTAGGAGAGGATATCAGTAAGTGCGCCTACAGCCCCTCCATAGAAGGGGCCTAAGAGAAAGCCAGAGATCGCTACAGGTATCGACTGAAAGCGGATCTCAACCAAGGGATTTAAGGGGAGTTTTAGAAAGCCGAGTATCACTCCGATGGCGATCAGCATCGCAGAATAGGTGAGGGACAAAAGGCTCCGTTTGTAGAGCGCCTTCTTTTTGTTTTCTTCCATGTCAGATGTAGTCCTCAAGATGGCATCTTTTCATCACAGAATAGTCACCCTTTGTTTCGCAGTATTCCCGCAGTGTATCAATATAATCGTTGAAGACGCTGTGGGGCGGGACCCTGTGATCTTCGTCAGGTCTTTTTTGATAATCTCCGTAATAGTCTGAAAGGATTTCGTCGTAATCCCGCGGGATCAGGACGGTGCCGTTTTCAAATGGTACCCGTTCTGTCTTTTTGAACAGTGCTTTTTTCCAGTGACGCTTCAGGCCATGGCTTATGGTATTCGCCCAGAGTATGTAATCGTCTGAGTCATTGTCAGGAACGTTTCTGCAGAGTGTTTCAAAAAGCCCGGCTAGGGCAAAGACGATATTATCCTTTTCGATCCCTTCGGGCTTGTAATGAGTCATCTCAAAAAGAGCCTTTGCTTCCTCTATAGCGGAGGCGTCATCCGGATCATGGTCAAGGGCATCGACCTTGTAGACTATGAATGTCAGAAGATCCTTTATCGTCGAAAAAAGCTCCGGATCCTTTGGCATATTGTCAAGGATTGAGATATCTATTCCCATAGGGAAGGGACAATCGAAGTTCCTTTGAAGGAATTCCTCGGTGATAATGAAGCCCTCCGCGTTCATTATCCTGTAGAAGCCACGGAATTCAATATGAGGGCGCTGGTATTTGCCGTATATATGAAAATCTTGTGGCAGCTCCCTTTTGTATTTCACAAGCTCATCAAAATCATGACGTGTCATTGCGACATCGAGATCATCATCCCAGGGGATCATCCCCTTCTCCCTCACAGCGCCGAGCAAAGTACCGGAATCCGCGAAAAACTTTAGTCCGTGGCGGACACAGACCTTTTCGACTTCTTCGTATATACGCAATGCGGATGCCCATATGTGCTTTAAATATTTAGGAATCGGATATCCTAATCGTGTTTCGGCTGAAAGAAATTTTTCATCTATATTGAAGTTCATAGGGGAAATGATAGAATAAAGCGGTTAAAATTTCAAACTTATTGTAATGTTTCCGAAGACACGCGCCGATAAAAGCTATTGAAGAGGCAGAAAAAATTTTTTTTCTCTCTAAAGTATTTTTAAAGTGTGCCGATAAGAATAGTGAGAACTTATAGTCAGTAGTTTTCAAGGAAGAAAGGAGAGTGCCGCGATGCGTATAGATGCATATAACGCCATATCACAGGTCTATGGCGCGAACAGGACATCCGGCCCGAAAGAGACAAAGAAAGAGGAGTCTGTAGGCAGAAAAGATCAGGTCTCCATTTCTTCTTTCGGCAAGGATTATCAGATCGCAAAGCAGGCAGTCGCTGACGCATCGGAAGTCAGGGAAGACAAGGTTTCCGCTATGAAAGCCAAGTATTCAGGCAATGTTTCCGTTGATGT
>OMRF01000175.1 GCA_900313435.1 uncultured Lachnospiraceae bacterium
CGTGAAGTGAGGAGAGGATGCTAATTCCCTTTTCCCTTGAAAGCTTTTTTGATTCTCCTATTATCAATTGCTCGTTTGCGATATCGAGATTTCCCGTCGGTTCATCGAATATGAGCAGCTTTGGTTCCTGGGCAAGGGCTCTTGCTATTGCGACCTTTTGCTTTTCGCCGCCCGAGAGTTCCTCCGCATTACGCTTGGCTATGGAGGAAAGCCCCATTTCGTCTATTATCCTGTTTACGGCGGAAATATCTTCAGATCCCGCCGAAAGACCGAAATAGCTGATACGCCCGAGCATTATGCTGTCAAAGACGCTGAGCTCTCCGAAATGGATATGCTGCGGGACATAGGCTATGAGCCTTGCCCTTTCGCGGCGGGAAAGTCTTGTAATATCCTTTCCGTCAAAAAGAATGGATCCTGTTGCCGGGTGGTTGATCCCGAGTATGTTTCTGAATAATGTCGTCTTGCCGGAGCCGTTCTTTCCGAGGAGTATGCCTATCTCACCATCATCAAGGGTCAGGCTAACGCCGGAAAGCACGTTATCTGAAAATCTTGAATATCTGAAGGAGAGGTCTTTGATCTCAATCATAGTGTCCCGTCCCCCTTTTCGAAAAGATAATGGCAACAAAGAAGGGCGCGCCGAGGAGCGATGTTATCGCTCCCACGGGAAGGGCGGAGCCGTTTCCCATGCTCCTTGAGAATGTATCGGAAAGGATCAGGATGAGGCTTCCCATCAGCATGCTCCCGGGTATGGAGAATCTGTGATCATGCCCCAGCAGCCTTTTTATGATGTGAGGACCTATGATCCCTATGAAGCCTATGATCCCGAGGAACGAGACGCAGACCGCAGTAATGAGGGATGCAATAAGCATACAAAGGGAGCGGAGGAGATTGACATTCACACCCATGCTGTGAGCAGCGGCATCTCCCGAAAGGAGGGCGTTCAGTTTCCATGAGGATAATGTGAAGAAGACTGCTCCCGAAAGGACCACGATCGCCATGATAAGATCAGAGGTATAGGTCGCCCTGGAAAGATCACCGAAGTTCCATATCACGGCGGCGGAGATACCGACATCGGTTGCGTAGAACTGAAGCACCGTCGTCGCCGCGGTCCATATCGCCCCGACCGCGATCCCCGCAAGCACCACAACCTCTCTGTTGAAGGCTCTTATCCTGCAAAGGAGGAGGATCAATATGATCGAGAGCGTGGAAAAAAGAAAGGCCATGAGGGAAGTAGAAAAGGGGTTGATCCCGGCTGTATAGTTCTTCACGTTGTTCCCGGTCTCAAGAAAGCCTCCGGCAAAGGCTATGATGGAAAGATTCGCGCCGAAGACCGCGGCGTTCGAGACTCCGAGAGTTGAGGGGGAGGCCATGGGGTTTGACAGGGTACTCTGCATTATGAGACCGGATACGGAAAGCCCGGCACCTGCGATCAGAGCAGCGAGTATCCTTGGCATCCTGATATTCCAGATTATCCTGATCGCGGTAGGTTCTCCGTTTCCGGCGAGAGCGGAAAGGGTTTCTGAAGCACTCATGTCGGAAGAGCCCGAAAACAGCGCGAGGAAGGCCGAAAGTATGACGGCTGAGACCAGGATTATGATAGCGATTATCTTTTTCTTCTTATTCAAATTACGTTTCCAAAAAACAAAAAAGGCATCCTGCTTTCTGCTGAAAGCAAGATGTCCTCATGACATCAATATAATGAGGTAAGGTAGTTCCGTAAAAAGAAACGCTTCAGCGTCCCAAGAACGGCTTCATGCCATCCCTTTGCCCGAAACAACAACCACGAAATTATTGCATAGAGGCTGGCTTTAATCAAGGATTTTTTCTTACGAAAGGTACTTGTGCTTTTTATGAGCATAGCGTATAATCTGTCGGTTACCACAATATCTATTGTATGTTGACTTTAAAGCTACGACATCTTGTCCGGTTATCCGAAAAACTGGTAGAAAGGGAGTTTTTCATGGCAAAGAATGGTTCAAGAAAGAAGAAGGGCGGGTTTAAGGCAAGTCTCCTCACATTGGCGCTTCTGCCGATGATCATCGTTACCGTGCTTTTGTGCGTAGTATCTTTTGTTAAGCTGAAGACAGAGCTTGCCGAAAGCTATGATGAGAGACTTTACGCCGTAAACCTTATGGTCTATGAGCAGTTCAAGACCTCTGCAACGGGTGTAACCTCTCTTGAATATGATGAAGCTGCCGATGAGATATACATGAATGGAGAGCCTGTTCATGGCAAGCTGACCGAACTTTTTGACAGCTACAAACAGGAAACCGATATCGACTGTACACTTTTCGTTGGCGACACAAGGCGCGCTACTTCCGTAAAGGGCGCTGACGGAAAGAGGGCTACCGGGACGAAGGCGGCGGATGCCGTGATAGCCACAGTGCTGCAGGGAAAGCAGAAGTATTCATCAGAGAATACTCAGGTAGTAGGCAAGGCGTATTTCGTATCATACCTTCCCATAATAGATGAGACCGGTTCCGCTGTCGGTATGTTCTTTGCCGGGATTCCCAGGGCTGACGTTGAAAAAGCAATCCTACATGCGCTGCTCATGATGCTTATTATCGCTGCTGCCGTGGTAGTTGCCTTCCTCATCATTGCGATCATCTTTGCAAACAAGATGGCAAAAGTCGTTATTGATGCCGACAACGCAAACTCAAAGATATCAAGTGGAAATCTCGTA
>OMRF01000011.1 GCA_900313435.1 uncultured Lachnospiraceae bacterium
AAAAAAAACAGAGGATATTTCACCTCTGATTTATGGTAAAAATTTAATTACTACGATGTAGTTTCTTATCTAAATGACATTGGGACTGTCCCGGGGGTCCATTTTGTCCGGGGGTTCATTTCAAGATTGCAACGATCCATTCAGGGTCAGGTGCCTTCATGTTCTTGTCCGCGGACATCTGTTCCATGATACCCTGTACCGAAGCCCAGAAGCACTTTGCCATAGTATCCGGATCGCCCTTATGAAAGATCCCATCTTTCTGCCCTTTCTTTATCAGTTTGACCGTAGGAGTAACAGCGTCTGCGGAAAGCGCAAGCTTCCTTGCTTCTTCCGGCATTCCAACTCTTCTGACCTGCCCCATAAAAACAAACATGTTAAATACCCAGGGCTGCTCCTTGGAAAAAGTAAAAATGCTGTTCAAGAATCCCGTCAGATACACGTCGGGAGGGATCGTCTCATCATAGGCAACGGATCCGGGACCCTGCGTTCCCATTTTCACCAGTTCAAGCAGCAGGTTCTCTTTTGATTCAAAATAATGAAACAAAAGTCCCGTGCTCATTGGCACTGCAGCAGCTATATCCGTTATCTTGGTATCATAATAACCTCTCTCCACAAAGAGTGTGAGAGCAGTCATCAGTATAGCGTTTCTTTTTTCTTCTTTCTGTTCTTTTCTTGTCATATTATTTCCTCAGATTAGGATGGATCTTCCCGCTTTCTTAAGTATCCTCTGAACCGCAAACTTTCCGGATATAAGTGCGATCGGTAATCCGCCGGGGCTCATGATCCACTGGCCTGCGATGTAAAGATTATCCACGCCCTTTACTATACCTTTAAAGCTCATCTGCTTATTTCCGACAGTCGTAACAAATCCCATATACGATCCGTGATAAGCGTTGCAATATCTGTTATAAGTCAAAGGAGACCATGTATCAAGAAGTTCGATCTTATTTTTAAGCTCGGGGAATTCCGTAACGATCCTATTGGTGATCATGGATGCAAGTTCTTCTTTCTTTGCTTTGTAGTCTTCCTTACTCAGAGATGCCCAGTATTCGTAATCCGCGTCGGTCTGGATGAGGTTTGCCTGGAGAACAGCCTTTCCTTCGGGGGCAAAGCTCTTGTCATATGCATAATTCTTTATTGAGATCCTTGAGAAGGTTCTCGTTCCGATCTTCATGGGCTCGCAGTCAAAAAAGATCGTATCTTCTCCGGAGAAACTGTCATCAACCGCATATGCCACCTGGAAGCCCGTGGTAACGGGATATGCATTTCTCCTTTCGTATGCCTTGGAAAGAGCTTTAGGCATGTATTTTCTGTCTATTAGTTTTCCAAACAGAAAATCGGTGTCGACTGCGCTTATAACGAAATCTGCGGGGACAAATGATCCGTCTTTAAGCTTTATGCCTTCGGTCTGATTCCCATTTATCACGATCTCATCGACAGGTGTGTCTGTATGGATAACTCCGCCCATTTCCCTGAACCTTTCTGCTATGCGGAGGGACATTGCCAGAGAACCTTTCATGGGAATCTTTCCGTTTCCGCTCGTCATTGTTGCATAAGAGACAATCAGTGAATATGCGGTGTACTCGCCGGGAAGATAATCGCTCATCATCTTTCTGATGACAGGGGATCTGAATCTCTGACCAAGTTCAAAGCAGTTGATCTTGCCGTACTCTTTCATGACCTTTGGCATATTCGCCATGCCCTTACCCATTTCAATGAAATCACGAATGCCCATCATGTCGAACGGCTTGATCGAAGGAATAACGCAACTCTCAGCATATCTTACATGCTGTATGAACTTTTTGATCTCTTCTTCATCTTCAGGAGACTCGTTTATGAGCTCTTTTTCCGTTTTATCAAGATCGTTCCAAAGAGTTACTTCCCTGCCGTCCGTCCTGCTCGAATAAAACTTTGAAGTATTTGCATAATCAGTGTTTTCATCGATCGCGCCGACTGTTTTCCAGGTTTCAAAAAGTCCGGTCTTTTGATCGGTGCCGGTGAGCCAGTGAATGCAGTTATCAATGTGATATCCTTTTCTACTCCATCCCATACACTCTCCGCCGACTATGGGATTCTTTTCGAAAATTTCCGCTTCATACCCAGCCTTAAGGGCATATATCCCTGCCGAAAGTCCCGCAATTCCGCCACCGATGATTATTATTTTTTCTTTTCTTTCAGCCATTTTTTGTTCCTCCGGATATTAATATTGAATTTGTGTTCACTGAATGTAAATTCAATATAATACCGTTCCGGACATTTGTCAAGAGCTTTATTGAATTTAAATTCAATGTTTTAGAATGGGGTTATAAGGGTTCGTTGACAACACCGTCTTTGCAGTATATTCTAAACAGCAAGTAAAGGAGGATCACAAATGAAGAAGAAAATACTTAGCATGGCAATTTGTTTTGCGATGGGAGCGGGGGTGCTCGCCGGACCGGCTATGCCTGCATATGCAGAGGACGATATATGCCTGAATGTACTTGAGGCCAATGACATCATACCATACCATCTTGTGGGAAGCTTTAGATCTTCCAATCCTGATGACCCTTTATTAGAAGAGACATACACATTTAACGAAAATGGTACGGGAAC
>OMRF01000118.1 GCA_900313435.1 uncultured Lachnospiraceae bacterium
GTCCTGAAGATCGACGCCGCGCGAAAGATTTCCGGTGAAGCCCGCAATGGACTTCGCGTTTGCTATCATTCCGGCAGCGTAATCATCCTCATATGAGATACCGCCGGGAGCCGTGACCTTGAGGTGATAAGGCTTCATCTTGTAGAAGGTAAGGAATTCCGGAAGCCCCTTTATAAGATAAGCTGCATGTCCCAAAGAATTCTTCAGCTTCTGGGGAGTATCGTAGGAAAGATGTATGAAATTTCCGAAAGCCGCGATATAGGAAAAACAAAGGTCTTCACCTACCATGCCAAGATCAAAGGTATCGGTCTTCCCGGAAACGATGATCTGCGCTGCCTTGACCGGATTCTTCGGAAGCTTGTGGCTTGCCGCAAAATCATTTGCGGTACCAACGGGAATATAGCCGACAGTCGGAAGAACTCCGTCAAAGGATTTCATGAGCCCTCTCACAACCTCATCAAGGGTGCCGTCTCCTCCTGCCACAACGAGGCATTTGTACCTTTCGGGGTTATATCTCATTGCAAGCTCCTCCGCTTCACCTGCCCCAAAGGTAGGGTGACAGGTCACGTCAAAGCCCGCCTTTCCGAAAACAGTAAGGATCCCGGAAAGTGCCGATCTTATCTTCCCCTTACCCGCAACCGGGTTATAAACAAAATATAATTTTTTTCTTTCTTTCATGTGTCTTCCTTTACTTTTGAAATGCGTTTTTCAGATTATAATACGGACGGCTCCCACAGACAAGCCCGTGAGGTTTAAATGGACCCCCGGGACAGTCCCGGGGGTCCAAAACCGAATTGGGAAAACAGGGGGATATCCTTAATTGATCGAAGTTTTTCCGAGCGAAGTCTTAGTTGTGACACTTCCGATCTCTCCGGAAAGATCGATATTTCCAAGATCTGTCTCGCAACTTCCTTCCTCAATCGTGCAGTCCTTTGCCTCGATGTTTCCGGCATCAAGCTCGGCAGCGATCCGGTGGATAGTGCATCCTGTCAGTTCAAGGTTTCCGGCATCCAGTTCCACTTCAAGTGTCTTTGCGGATGAGTTGTTCAGATTCATATTCCCGGCGTCCAATTCCATTACAACTTTTTCGCCGATCAGTCCGTCAATATTCACATTTCCGGCGTCAACTTCAACATAGACTTGCCCAAGCTCTGTGCTTTCCGGGATTGTAAGCGAAATATAATAATTTTTCTTTCCTCCCAACGAAAAGACATTGACTGTGTTTTTCGGGCTCTCGATCGTCAGCTTTCCGTTTGAAAGCTCCACCTTAGGAACCAGCTTTTGCGGCAAGGAATAGCTGACCGAAAGCTTACTGCCGCGGGAGATGGTCAGATTCGCATAATCCGTTATGATGGAGAGATCCTTCAGTTCTCCTTCCGGTTCAACCGTAGTGGTCACGGAGTCGGAAGAATCCCATACAATGGTATTGTCCCTGAGCACGTGAATATATACGCCTCCGATTATTGCAAGAACAGTAACGATAGAAAGAACAATGATTATTATTTTTGATGTATTATTCATGATCGTCTCCTCTCAATCATCGCAGCAAGCGATCATCACGACTTTGTACATAACACCGGCGATCGGCCAGATGATCCAGGTAATGCCCCAACTGAAAGTCAGGAAGCTTACGATCAGATAGATACATGTCACCATCGGCCAGTAGATCGTAACGATCGTCTCCGCTGCTGTATTTTTATACCGGGCCGGACGGGCGTTAGGATCGCCATAGGCGCCGCCCATGGTGCTTCGGTCGTTAAGGTGAAGAATTTTCATAAACCCGCCGTATACATTGTTTGCGTACACGATCAAAAACACGCCGATCCCGATAAGGAAAAACATCAGGGCGGGAGCGAGAAGTCCCAATGCATTCGTAAAAAGCATATTGGGGAGCCAGCAGACGATGCAGAGGATAACGCCCAGGGCTACGCAGAGCGCTCTGACCGGCTCGAAAGCGCGCCGCCGCTCATTCACGGCATCGGCGGTTGCCATGTCGATCCTGCACGGTTCGTATTTAAGAAATTTCCATTCCGATGTCAGGAAGCTGCTGAACACGATGAGCCCGACACCGACCGCGATGCTTACAAACATCAGGATCACACCTATAAGCCCTTCAGACTCAGCAAAGATGATGGGCCATGAGACGCATGTGATGCAGAGAAAAACACCAAGCGCAAGGCAAAGGGATTTTCTTCCTTTGCTTGAAAGGTATGCCCTTGCCTGATCCAGCGTCACAAAACGTGAGTTCATTTCGCTTTCTCTCGCGCGGGATTCATTAACCTCCCTTGTGAGACCGAGATCCTCCGCCAGCTCGTCAAGGTTTCCGAATTCGGAGATCACGGTACCGACGGCTGTATTTTCGCTCTTACCTTCGCTGATCAGCTCGTTGTATTTGTCCTCCATCATTTGGAAAAGCTCTGCTTTGGCTTTTCTTACCTCCGGCGTATTCGGCAGTCCGGAAAACATTGCTTCAAGATAATTTTTGATAGTTTCCATTTTATACTCCCTCTTTTTCGATGAATCGCTCAATGACGTCCCTGGTCAATTCCCATTCTTCGCATTTGGATCGGTAATAGGCCTTTCCTTCATCGGTGATGCGGTAGTAGGTTCGTTTCTTTCCGTTTCCGGAAGGATCCTGATCGGCGGTAAATGATTCGATATGATTATTCTTTTCCATTCTGGTGAAGGCCGAATACAGCGTCGTTTCTTTGATCAGGTATTTCCCTTCAGAGATTTCTTTGATCTCCTTGGAAATTCCGTAGCCGTAGGACGGCTCCTTCATCAGAATGCTAAGGATCATGGTATCATTGTAGCCGCGGATCACATCGCTGCTGATCTCAACCATATTGTTCCTCCTCATCCTATGTCTGTCGTACTACGTTTGCCGTACTACGACTGTCGTACTATGTCTGGTGTGGTAAATATACAACGTGAGATTTCGCTTGTCAATAGTTTTTTTTAAATGGACCCCCGGGACGGAGTCAGCAAGCTCTTAGTGAGCGTCAGCGAACATAGAACTTGCTATACAGGGGCACTTGATGAGTGCAAGCCGATAAGATATCCCTTAACGAACGAAGTGAGTTTAGGGATATCTATACAGGGCTACTTAACGAGTGCGAAGCACGAGTTTAGTA
>OMRF01000103.1 GCA_900313435.1 uncultured Lachnospiraceae bacterium
TGATACCGCTGACCATCGTAGGCAGGATAATCGCGATAATAATGGCCTTTCTCGGGGTCGGGCTCGTTGCGATACCTACAGGTATCATTTCCGCGGGCTTTGTGGAGCAATATACTAAGATCAAGCAGAAGGAAAATGACATAAGCAATTATGTCAATTTTATACAGATAACAATGGAAAAGGGGCATCCCTGGACCGGAAAGATGATAAAGGATCTCAGCTTTCCACCCGAGCTTCTCGTGGTCTCCATCATCAGGGACGATCAGATCATCATGCCGCGCGGGGACATCGTGGTCGAGGAGGAAGATGTTCTGGTTCTTTCCGCCATTGAGTTTGAGAATAATATTGGAATAGATATCAGAAAGGTCCTCGTTGACAAGGATTCCCTGTGGAAGGACAAAAAGATATCGGAGATCAATTTTTCCGAAAACGTGGTGGCAGTCGCCATCATAAGAGGAACGAAGACTTTGATACCAAGGGGAAATACAGTTATCCGGCAGAAGGATATCATCATTTTGTGTGAACATCTTTACAGCTTGCTGAAGTCAAAGCTGTCGTGATAAGACAAAGAGTTTTTTAAGAAAGGGGGGTTCTATGGCAGACAAAATGGCTGATTGGAAGATCGGGGATCCGATGATCAATGAAAGGGATTACTGGCCTGATCCCGACTATGTAGCGGAAGATAAGGAAAAAGAGAAGCTGATACTGAAGCTTGCCACGCTGATCACGGACCGGTACGCAAAGAAGATCACGAAGAAGATAAACAACCGTGATCCCGAGTACTGGATGCTGGATCATATCCTGACAAAGGAGGAGGCGAAGTTCCTCCTGAACTTCAAGAAAACGAGAGTTTCCTACAACGTCAAAGAGCTTGCGAAGATGAACAATATGACCATCGAAGACACCGTAAGGATGGTGAAGCATCTTCGCTGGGTTGGGATCATTGAGCAGACCCGTTCAAAGACGCCCTCCCATCACAGGAGGTTCGAACTTCCCATCTTCGTTCCGGGTTCTGCGGAATTCATGATGATGCAGGAGAAGCTGACAGACAAATTTCCTGAGCTGGCAACCTTCTTTAATCTAATGACGCAGCTGCCGCTTGCGGGAATGACCGAGAATGTTCCTCCGGGAGGCGGAGGGATCGGGATGCATGTCATTCCCGTTGAGAAGGCCATCAGTGCTGAGAGCAAGGCGGTTTCCGTAGAGAAGCTTTCCGCGTGGATCGACAAATATGACAAATTCGGGATCTCAGAGTGCTCCTGCAGAAAGCAGCAGACCATGAGGGGCGAGGGCTCCGGCCAGATCCGAGGAGATTACTGTATAGGAGTCGGCGACATGGCCGAGTATATGGATGACAGAGGCATAGGTCATCTGATCTCCAAGGAAGAGGTTTATGAGATACTCGAGAGGGCCGAGCGTCATGGCTATGTTCATCAGATCACGAACATAGACGGTGAGGACAAGATAGTCGCTATCTGCAACTGCGCTCCCGGTGTCTGCAACGCTCTTCGGACGTCGCAACTCTTCAATACACCAAATATGTCCGCATCAGCATATCGCGCTCATGTTGAGCACGAGAAATGCGTTGCCTGCGGAAAGTGCGTTGAGGTATGTCCTGTGGGCGCAGCAAAGCTCGGACAGAAACTCTGCAAAAAGGACGGAAGTGAGGTTACTTATCCGAAATCGCTTCTTCCCGATAATGTTAAGTGGGGGCCCGAAAAATGGAATTACAATTTCAGGGACGATGCCAAGATCAACTGCTATGACACAGGTACAGCTCCCTGCAAGACAGCCTGCCCGGTCCATCTTTCGGTTCAGGGGTATATCAAGATGGCTGCGGAGGGACGCTTCGACGAGGCTTTGAAGCTCATCAAGCAGGACAATCCCTTCCCGATGGTATGCGGAGAGGTCTGCAACAGGAGGTGCGAGGACGCCTGCACAAGAGGTACCGTTGATGAGCCTCTTGCGATAGATGAGATCAAAAAATATATCGCCTCTCTTGAACTGAATGAGAAGCAGCGTTACATACCGCTCTGCGAGAAGCACGACGGCGGAATGTGGGGTGACGAGTTCAAGGTCGCCGTTATAGGAGCCGGTCCCGCGGGTCTTTCCTGCGCTTATTTCCTGAGGCTTGACGGTTATCCGGTCACGGTTTTTGAAAAGGAAAAGCGCCCCGGCGGAATGCTCATGAACGGAATACCCTCCTATCGTCTTTCAAAGGACGTGCTTGACGCTGAGATAGATGTGTTCAGGCAGATGGGTATCGAGATAAAGTGTGGAGTCGAAGTCGGAAAGGACGTGACGATAAAGTCCCTTCGCGAACAGGGCTATAAGGCGTTCTTCATCGCGGTGGGCTGTCAGGGCGGCCGTCTTGCCGGAGTTCCCGGCGAGGATGCAGAGGGTGTCCAGACCGGAGTCGATTTCCTTCGAAAGATCAATATCGATAATTCAATAAAGCTTAAGGGCGATACGGTAGTTGTCGGCGGCGGCAATGTGGCGATAGATGTTGCCCGCACCGCAGTGAGAGCTGGCGCCTCAAAGGTTACGATGCTCTGTCTCGAATCGGAAGATGAGATGCCGGCTGCAAAGGATGAAGTTGCGGAGGCAAAGGAAGAAGGCATCGAGGTCAAAAACGGCTGGGGACCCAAGGAGATCAAGGTCAAGGACGGAAAGGTAGTCGGGATCATCTTCAAAAAATGTACAGCAGTGAAGGATGCTGAGGGCCGTTTCAATCCTCAGTATGACGAGAATGAGACCATAGAGATAGCGTGTGAGAATGTGCTTCAATCCATAGGACAGTCCATAGTATGGGGCGATCTTCTGAAGGATACAAAGGTCGAGCTTCGAAAGAACGGAGGTATCATCGCAGATCCAGTCACTCTTCAGACAGCGGAGAGCGACATATTCGCAGGTGGCGATGTGTTCACGGGACCTAAGTTTGCGATTGACGCGATAGCCTGCGGCCGGGAAGGTGCCGTATCCATAAACAGGTTCGTCCACCCCGGAAACAGCCTCACTCTTGCCAGGGACAGAAGAGAATTCATAGAGCTTGACAAGGACGACATACTTCTCGAGGGCTTTGATAACGCGAAGCGCCAGATCCCCGGAAAGAAGGCAGGAGTCGCGAAGGAGACCTTTGAGGATCTTCGTCTCACACTGACTGACGATCAGGTTGCGACAGAGGCAAAGAGGTGCTTAAGCTGCGGCGCGACAACTGTGGACGAGAACCGCTGCATCGGATGCGGGCTCTGCACGACGAAGTGCGAGTTCGATGCGATCCACCTGACCCGTGATATGCCTGAGGCTTCGAAGATGTATCGTACAGAGGACAAGCTGAAGGCGGTCGCACCTTACGCGATGAAGCGGGCGGTGAGGATAATAAAAAACAAAAAGAACTCAAAGTGATATTACATTCTTGATTATTGTAAATGGGCTACAATTACTATTTTGAACTGGTTTCATCTGTATTTCTGGGACTGATGCTTGTCTCGGTACAGGTTCGCAGGAGGGATACGGCGCGTCACAGCACCGTATTCCGCCTGCTGGTTCTTATGCTCATTATAGCTGCGTTTCTGGATATCTTAACAGCCATCCTTATCGACAATCAGTCTCTTGTTCCGATACCTTTGAACAAAGCCTTAAATGCTATATATTTCGCGATTTTTCCGCTCTGCGCCTACTTCTTTCTTCTTTATATACTCTCTTACAGGAGGCTCCAGGAAAAGGTTTCAAAGACGATAACGGTTCTATCGACCGGATCTTATGTTATTTTTCTCATTCTTTCTCTCGTAAATCTCAAGGTGGGCTTTATCTTCACCTTTAAGAACGGTTACTACGAGCACGGTCCGCTAGTCCTGATAGTTCAGTTCTATGCCCTCACCATGATGCTCATTGCCTTTGTGATACTTCTCACAATGAGAAAGAGGCTCACGCGGCGTCAGTTTTACCCCCTGGCCCTGTACTCTCCGCTCATCATGATTGGCTCCGTTGTCCAGACCTTTGTCATCCCTAATGTGCTGCTGATCTATTTTTTGGCGCATGTTGGAGCCTTCATCATATTCCTGTTCCTCGAAACTCCGGATTACCAGAAGCTTCAGAAGACTCTTGTCGCGTTGTCGGAGGCGGAGAGGGAAGCCGCGAAGGCAAACAACGCCAAATCTGAGTTTCTTTCCCAGATGAGCCACGAGATCAGGACGCCCATCAATGCCGTCCTGGGAATGAACGAGATGATAATAAGGGAGGCAACCGAGCCTGCCATCAGGCATTATGCAGAAGACGTAAAGGCAGCAGGAAGCTCTCTCCTTTCGCTCGTCAATGATATTCTTGATTTTTCAAAGATCGAGGCAGGCAAGCTGTCACTCATACCTGAGAATTATCATCTTTCGTCACTCATATATGACCTTATGGTGATCACTAGATCAAGCGCTGAGAGCAAGGGTCTTGAATTCAATGTTTCGGTCGATAAAGAGCTTCCCGAAGAGTTGAGCGGCGACGACACAAGGATCAGACAGGTGATATTGAACCTCCTTACGAACGCCGTGAAATATACAAATGAAGGCTCGGTAACCCTTTCATTCTCACTCGACCGCGAAATGTCAGTGGAAGGAAAGGCTGCGATCATAGTCCATGTCACCGATACCGGAATAGGCATCAAGAAGGAGGATATGGATATCCTGTTTTCACCCTTTGACAGGCTGGAAGAGGACAGAAATAGAAACGTTGAGGGAACCGGTCTTGGGATGAGCATCGTAAAGAGCCTGCTTTCCATGATGGATTCAGACCTTTCCGTTGTATCAAAATACGGTAAGGGAAGCGATTTCTATTTTACGATACTTCAGGATATCACCGGACCTGAACTCATCGGGAATTTCGAAGAGAGGGTCAAAAAGCAGGGACGAAAGACCGAAGATGCATCGTTTACGGCCGAGGGGGCTTCGCTTCTGGTAGTTGACGATACGCCTGTCAATATAGTTGTTTTTACAAATCTCCTGAAGAGGACCCATGCATCCATAGACAGCGCCAACAGTGGATATGAGGCGTGTGAGAAGGCGCAGGATAAGAAATACGATATCATCTTCATGGACCACAGGATGCCGGGGATGGATGGTACTGAAACAATGCTGCGTATCAAGCAGTCTGAAGGTCCTAATAAAACGACTCCCATCATTGTTCTTACAGCTACCGCGATCTCGGGGATGAGGGAAAAGTTTCTCGAATACGGTTTTGATGATTATCTCTCAAAGCCTGTTGATCCGAAGAAGCTTGAGCCGATGGTCAGGAAGTACCTTCCCGAGTCCATGGTGACCGAGGCTGAAGCCGAAGAAGAGGAGAACCCTCTCGACTCAAGCTTCCTTGTACGCCTTCGCGAGGTAAAGGGACTGGATGTCTCCGCCGGTATCAGGAACTGCGGCGATGCGTCCGCGTACGAGACCTCTATCAGACTTTTTGCGTCAAACGGCTTTGACAATCTAAGAGAGATCAGGCGGACGGTGGAAGAAAGGGATATCAATAATTTCACGATCAGGATCCATTCACTGAAAACCGCTGCCCGTATAGTCGGAGCAGTCAGGCTTTCCATAGTAGCGGGCAGGCTTGAAGGCTGCGGCGACAGGAAGGATGAAGCGGGAATAGAACTCGGAGCCCCCGGTCTTATGAAAAGCTATGAGGAACTCATCAATTCCATCGAGGCGCTTCGGAAGGATACGGAAGAGGATTATCAGGGACGAAAGCCCATCACGGCGTCTGAGTTTGACGATGCCTGTGAGGCGCTGCGCGAGTGCGCTATGTCCTTTGATCTTGAGAGCGTTGACAATATAATAGGCGAGATCAGGAAATACTCACTGAACGAAACGGATGCTGCTTTTATCACAGAGATATCCCGAAGTTCAATGGCGGCGGATTCCGACGGGATCGTCAAAAAGATTGATGAAAGGATGAACAGATCAAAATGAAAAGGTTGATGGCGGCCTTGACAGCGGTTCTTCTCACGTTTATGTTCCTTCCTGCTCAAAGGGTGGTTGCTGCGCAGGAAGAGTTTCCTTCGGGGATCAGCTTTTCCGGGGTAAAGACGAAGATTGAAGAGGCTGTTAAGGAATGCCCGGAAGCGGCTTTTACGGCAGCGGTTTTTTCAAAGGACGGTGTCATTTCCACAGCCTGTTTTGGGGATATTGACAAAGAAAACAATATAAAGGCGACAGAGGAATCGGTTTTTGAATGGGGTGATATCTCAAAGGCCCTGATCTGGGTGAGCGCCATGCAGCTTGCGGAGAAAGGGCTTCTTGATCTTGACGCTGAGGTGACCGAATATATCCCGAAGGACTTTTTCAGGAACCGCACTTACAAAGAACCGATCACCATGAGGCACCTCATGAACCACCAGTCCGGATTCTGCGAGAACACATACACCTTCAGGGTTGATGGCGTGGAAAAGCTTGGTACTCTTGCAAAGGCGCTTTCCGATACAGAACCCGCCCAGATGTACAAGCCGGGTGAGGTTACGGCTTATTCAAACTGGGGCGCGGCGCTCGCGGCCTATGTTGTCGAATGTATAGCAAAAGAACCTTACAGCGATTATGTAAAAGAAAATATATTAAATCCTCTTTCCATGGAGCACACCTCGCTCCTTCCGGGACAGACTGATAATGAATGGGTGAAGGAGGAGAGGGCAAAGTCCGTATCCTATGCCATGGCGCAGGACAGCGAAGGAAATATCCTTCCGGCCTCCATAGGAAGCCGCTATTCCTACAACAGCCTTTATCCTTCCGGAGCGGTCACAGGAACCCTCTCTGATCTTGCGAGATTTTCCGCGGCCCTTGTCTCGAAGGAAAACCCGCTTTTTGAAAAGGAGGAGACACTTTCAAAACTTCTTTCAGGAAGCTTCTTCTACGGTGAATCTGATGTTCCTGCAGTGTGCCATGGCTTCTGGCCGGAGGAATGGGGATACTCGGTCCGTACGGTGGGTCATGAAGGCTCCACGGATTTCGGTGTTTCAAAATTGATAATAGATCCTGCCTCGGGGACAGGGGCTGTCATGCTTTCAAATCACGCCGACGGCTGCAGTGCTTTTCCGTTGATCGCAGAACTTCTTTTCGGTGAAGGGAAGAATGCATCCTTTGCAGCTGAAAGCGAGGTTCAGGGAGCTGAAAACTTAAGTGGAAGATATATTACAGCAAGGAGCCTTGGGAGAGGGATCCTTCGTTTTTCATCCTTTTCAAATTCTGCCGGGATCACCGATTTCGGAAACGGAAGATTCGGTGTTTCAGGCCTGTTTGAGATGAGCTATGCCGGAAACGGCCTTTATATAGTCTCGCAAGGGGACTATATCTACCCGGCATCAGTCACAACAAACGAAAAAGGGACAAAGATAATCCATGTTTCATCCAGCGACTTTGTAGAGAACCCTTTTGGAGGGATAAATACCATAATACTCTGGATATTTGTGATGCTGGGTCTCACCGCCGTCGTCATAGTAGTTGTGAAGATCATAATGCAGCTTCTGAAAAAGTTTAAGTCCTACGAGGGCTCCGGTCTCATAATGATCTCGGAGCTTGCGATGTTTTTCTCCATGCTCGCAGCCGTGGTCTCGGTAAATCTCTACAGGAATCAGTACGGGCTCACAAAACTGCAGGGAGCGCTCTTCGGTCTGGTCCAGATGGCGTGCTTTTTCGCAGCGGTATTGTCCGTGCTTTCAAGCATATGGGCTATAAAAAACGGCGCAGAGGATGACAGTTCGCTTAAAATGCGGTATATAGTTAATATAGGGATGAATGGTATCTTTGGGTTTTCTGTGGTATTTCTCCAGCTCTTTATGTTCTGGGGATGCTGATCGGGGGAAAAAATGGCTGTTAAAGAAGACCGGTTAAAAAAAGAAAGGCAGCAAGGGCTTCGTGCAAAGAGAAGGAGGGGAATGCTCCCCTTCATTGTGATGATGATCGCGGTCGTAGCCTCAGTAGCTTTTGTTGTTATATACTCATTCGCATCCTTTTATAATCGCGCGAAAAATGATGCCAGAGAGCTTGGTAGTACGATCCTTTCGGCAAAGACTCAAAGCTTCACGGGATACACTGAAAAGATAAAGGCTACTTTAGATGTGGCGGCTGTCGCTGTGGAAGATGATATGAGAAAGGGCATCGATTATGACGGCATACAATCGGTCTTTCTTACGGAATCGGAGATGATCAAAAGAGATATAGATTCAAATTTCTCCGGTATTTACGGTGTTGTGAACGGGGAGTACCATGACGGCGAGGGCTGGATCCCCACCGAAGGCTTTATCCCGACCGAACGCCCCTGGTACAAGCCTGCGCTCGCAGCGGACGGGCAGATCGTTATGATCCCGCCTTATATTGATGCCCAGACCGCTGATGTCTGCATTACCTTTACAAAGTCGCTCTATGACAAAAAGAGTGTCGTAGCCTTTGATGTGTTTTTGAGTATGCTCCAGGAAATGGTCTCTGGAATAAAAATGAGCGGGAAGGGCTACGCCTTTCTGACCGCACATGACGGTACTGTCATAGCGCATTCAGATATTAACGAGATCGGGAAGGATTATTCGAAAGAGGAAGCGATGAGCGGGATAATTCAAAGCGCGGAAGCCGGAAGCCCTTCCTCCTTTGAGACACTGATAGACGGTGAGGAGAGCACCGTTTTTACGAATATGACGGATGACGGATGGCATGTTTTCTTTATAGTGAAAAACTCAGATCTTTATGAGGGTGTGAGAGGGGTATTTTACAGGGATCTCATAGTGATGATCCTGGTATCGGCGCTGGTGGTTGTTCTCGGATCTATTGCTGCCAGACGTTCCAGGAAGCAGCTTGATGCTGAAGAGGAGCTTATAAGAAAGGCTGAGATCGCGGACAGATCTAATCAGCTGAAAACCATATTCCTTTCATCCATGAGTCATGAGATCAGGACACCCATCAATTCCGTTCTCGGAATGAATGAGATGATCGAGAGGGAGTCCAAAGAGGAAAATATACTCTCCTACTCAAAGAATATCGAGAGCGCCGGAAACATGCTGCTTGCGATAGTGAACAATATCCTGGATTTCTCAAAGCTCGAGTCCGGAGACATTTCACTTATGGATAAGCCTTATCAGACAGCTTCCCTCATGAATGATCTGGCGGAATATCTGAGAGACAGGATAAAGGAAAAGAAGCTGTCAGCTTTTATCGATATTGATGAGAATATCCCGTCCTATCTTTCCGGCGATCAGACAAGGCTCAGACAGGTAATATTAAACCTGCTTTCAAACGCCCTTAAATATACGGAAAGGGGCGGTATCACCTTCAGCGCAAAGGGGCGCAAGTTATCGGAGGACAAATATCTTTTGTCAGTCACCGTCTCTGATACGGGGGTCGGGATCGATAAAAAGGAACTGGAAAAGCTGTTTGCTTCCTTTGAGAAATCTGAAAGCTCTGTGGAAGGTCATATTCAGGGGACCGGACTGGGCCTTACTATTGTAAAAGGTCTTGTTGAAGCCATGGGAGGAACGATCAGTATTGAAAGTGAGCCTCAAAAGGGTTCGACCTTTACTGTAGAGATCCCTCAGGGTATCAGCGACAGCCGGCCCGCGGGACCTATCGCGAAGGAACCGGAAAAATCTGAGGAAGAAAAGGATAAGCTAAAAAAACAACCGTTATTTGAAGCGCCTGATGCGCACATACTCGCAGTTGATGATAATGATATCAATCTCGCGGTGCTTTCCGCCCTTCTGAAGCGTACAAAGGTTAATATAGATACAGCTTTGGGCGGTGCTGAGGCCATAGAGATGTCAAAGGAGAAAAAGTATGATCTCATCTTCATGGATCACATGATGCCCGATCCTGACGGAATAGAGACTCTCCACAGGATACAGAACGATACGGGTAATCCCAATCAGAATACTCCCGAGGTCGCACTCACGGCAAATGCCATCGCCGGTGCGGAAAAGATGTATATTGATGAGGGCTTTGCCGCTTATCTCACAAAACCGGTGAATCCGCAGAAGATAGAAAAGCTCATAAAAGAATTTTTGCCCGCGGAAAAGATAAATGTTTTGAATGATCGCTGATATGAAAGAAGATTTTTCTCTCGATACGAATAAAGAGAGCGGACCGGCTCTCACGATGACAGTCTCTCCTGTTTTTGGGAGCGGGGATGACCGTTATGCTTTTGTCTCATTTACGGACGGCGAAAGAACAGCGGAAGGAAAGATCCCCGACTGCGTCATCACAAATAATAAAGGCTTTTCTGATGAAGAAAAGAAAGCTCTCTCCAATTATATGAAGAGAGAGCTTTCTTCTTTGAAAAAACTTGCGTCATCCCAGGGACCTCTTCAGGCTATGATGAAGAAAGGCCCCGGGAACTGATCTTTTTCAGATCTTCGGAAGACCTGCAAAACCCTTTTCAAGGTCTTCATCCGTCGGGATGTAATCAGACATCGTCTTGTCATTGAAATTCTGGTAAGCAACCATATCAAAATATCCGGTTCCGGTGAGTCCGAAGACTATGGTCTTTTCCTCGCCGGTCTCTTTGCATTTCAGCGCCTCGTCGATAGCAACGCGGATGGCGTGGCTTGATTCGGGAGCGGGGAGGATACCTTCGGTTCTTGCAAACTGCTCTGCAGCCTCAAATACCTTTGTCTGCTCAACTGCGACAGCCTCCATGAGACCTTCATCATAAAGCTCTGAAAGGATGGGGCTCATTCCGTGATATCTCAGGCCACCTGCATGATTGGGTGAAGGCATGAAGTCGTGACCAAGGGTGTACATCTTCGCGAGAGGACATACCATTCCGGTGTCAGCGAAATCGTAAGCGTAGCGGCCTCTTGTGAAGCTGGGGCAGGATGCGGGCTCTACTGCTATGATCCTGTAGTCTGCCTCGCCTCTCAGCTTTTCTCCCATGAAGGGAGAGATGAGTCCTCCGAGGTTTGATCCGCCGCCTGCGCATCCTATTATGATGTCAGGTTTGATTCCGCATTTGTCGAGAGCAGCCTTTGTCTCAAGACCGATGATACTCTGATGGAGAAGGACCTGATTCAGCACGCTTCCCAGAACGTAACGATAGCCTTCAGTCTTTACGGCAGTCTCAACAGCTTCAGAGATCGCGCAGCCAAGCGAGCCGTTTGTTCCGGGGAATTCTGCAAGGATCTTTTTCCCGACCTCCGTCGTATTTGAAGGAGAGGGAGTCACATCGGCTCCGTAGGTCCTCATAACCTCACGGCGGAAGGGCTTCTGCTCATAGGAAACCTTTACCATGTAGACCTTCAAGTCGAGGCCAAAGAAGGCACAGGCCATTGAAAGAGCCGTTCCCCACTGTCCCGCACCGGTTTCAGTGGTGACACCCTTCAGACCCTGTTTCTTTGCGTAATAAGCCTGGGCTATGGCAGAGTTCAGCTTGTGGGAGCCGGAGGTATTGTTTCCTTCGAATTTGTAGAAGATGTGTGCCGGAGTTCCGAGAGCCTTCTCAAGAAATTCCGCGTGAATGAGGGGAGACGGACGGTACATCTTGTAGAATTCATAAACCTCATCGGGAATGGGGATGAAGCGGCTGTCATCATCAAGCTCCTGCTTGATAAGCTCGTCACAGAACACGGGCTTAAGCTCATCGGCGGACATCGGCTGGTGAGTCCCGGGGTTCAGGAACGGGGCGGGTTTCGTTTTCATATCCCCCCTTACGTTGTACCAATTCTTCGGGATCTCGTCTTCTGTAAGATAGGTTTTGTAGGGAACTTTCGGTATGCTCATATTGCACTCCTTTCTGCTGCGTAATTCGCAGCAACTACACCTTGCAAAGGAGGGTATAAAAAAACAACCCTGTCCTCTGCGATCTTCTTCGTAGGGACAGGATCGTATATCCTGCGGTGCCACTCTACTTGACGCGCCCTGCGCGCCCACTCAGTGCATGCTATCACATGCCGGATGTTTTTAACGAAGCTCCCGCTCCGTCGCACCTACTTGCCCCTCTTAAAAGAGACTTTCAGCTTGCCCTCAGAAGTCCATTCACTTCGCTTCCGCCTGCCGCGATCCCA
>OMRF01000323.1 GCA_900313435.1 uncultured Lachnospiraceae bacterium
ATGAAGCTGTCATCGAGATGTATCTCGTCTCCCTCGATGGTCACATAGTCTATTGAAGATCTCACTGAATCCCCGTTGTCATAGGTCACCGACCAGGTCACAAACTGGTTCGCTCTTTCGCAAAGATCTGTGAGCGCATCCTGTCTGACGGAAGGCTCTATCCTTATCTGCCGTTGTTCCTTAAGGGAGCGTTCTATATCAAGGTCCTTTCCCTCAACCTCGGGAACTACAACATAAAGCTCCCCTTCCCTTTTGATATAGGCGTTTTCGGGATCAGGGGAGCTTTCATTATATTTTTCCATGGCCGCCTTGATCCCGGGATCGAAGACGAGCTTGTTATCGACCTTCACATCCTTCCACTGGGTCGTGGTGGTCACAACATATTTTGCGTATTTGTCGATGGCAGGGATATTGAACACATAGGCCGGCCTTTCTACCACCTTCACCTTTTTTGTCGCAAAATAGTGAAGCACTACGACAGCGCTCGCAATGGCCAGAGCCGAAAGAATGAGAGTTATGGTAATAAGCGCTTTCTTCATGGCATGGTAAAGAGACTTTTTCTATTACTGCTCTACGGGCGTCGGGCGGTCAGGATCAAATACCTTCTTTACATCAATGATATCACCGAGTTTGTTCTGTCCGCCGGCAAGATCCTGATACATCCTGTATCCGTCAACATTTCTTCTTCCGCCTCTCATATAATTGCTGTTGTACTGGAGCCAGTACTGGGCGGAATCAACCGTGAGATAATATCTGAAGCCCGCATCATAGAGGATATGGAATTTCTCATTGTCATCGGCGTAAGGATGCCAGTTCCCGATGTCGCTTCCGAAAGGATAGATCATTATAGGGCAGGGATCGGGCAGAAGTGGCTCCACATTCCTTTCCCATTTGTCCGTGTCGGTCTTTAAACGCTCAACGGTGCAGTCACCTGTTCTGATATGTCCCCAGGAATGGGAGGCAAATTCATAGCCGTCCTCCTTCAGTGCCTGAGTGAGCTTCTTTACCATTGCCTTGTCGTTTTCGATATTTTCATTACGATACTTCTCGGGGTTGTAAGCGGGGCTGTTGGGGTCATAGGTCTCATCAGTGCGGTAACCAAGGATCCCGTTGTAGCCGGTGAAGGCCAGGATGGCCTTTGAACCCTTGTAGGAGAAGTCCGGATGTTCATCAACGAAATGGTCGAGGATAGGTACGAGGTCATAGTCACCTGTAGTCACTTTCCCGTTCTTGTCCTTGTATTCCAGAGTAGGCCTTCCGTCATCGCCGATCACGAATCTTGTGGCAAAGCCCTGTCCCTCCATGTATTCATAGTAGCAGACATCATCCTGCGAGATGACGAAGGGGATCTTTCCGGGAGGGAGCATGATGGGATTCTTGTGAAGAGCTCCGCTCTCGTCAAAGGTGCAGATGTCATGCATGGTGACAAGGACATAGCCTTTGTCGTACATTTCCTGCAGTATCTCCTTGAACTCCGGGATGGTGGTCATCACGGAATTGTAATTGGATGCATTTGAACTCGAGAAGGCTATTTTATTGTCCACTATCAGACTGTGGAAAAAGATATGGGTGATCTTTGAGTGATCGTAATCTTTGAGCTCGGCCTTGTCAGCCTCATATGTAGATACCATCGCCTTTACCTCTGTTTCCGAGGCGTAGGGCGAGGATTGAAGCATTTCTATTGCCTTGTCATAGTCATACATCTTCGCGAGCCTGTCGGCATTTGAAAGGAGGGTTGTCATATCAGTCTTTTGAGTAGCCTGGGATGCGGAAGAGGATGCACCCTGGCTGCCCTCTGCCGATGAAGCAGCGGACGTGGCAGAGCTTGAAGCAGCCTTCTGATCTCCGTCTGACTTCTTCTTTGGAATGAGTATGAGGACGATCAGTACTACAGCAAGAACGACAAGGAGGGTAGTAAGAAGCATCGCCTTTTTTCTCTGCTGCTCCTTCTTTCTCTTCTTTCTACGGATCCTTGCCCTGCGCTCTTCTTCAGTTTCAAACTCACTTCCCATATGATTCCTGTTACTCTCAGACATTACAAAAGCCTCCTGAAGATAATCCTGTTTGAAAAACGCTTTTATTATCTTTTATTACTTTTTTTTAGGCAAGTAAAAAATTAGTCATGCCTTACCATATTCCCGCTCAACAAAATTTTTCAATACGGGTAATGAGCGTTCAACCTTATCCGTATCAATGCAATAAGCCATCCGAAAATACCCCGGCACTCCGAAATTGTCCGAGGGCACAAGTATGAGGTCATATTTCAGCGCCTTTTTGCAAAAGCTCATGGCATCATCCTCGAGACATTTCGGAAAGATATAAAATGTCCCGCCCGGACGCTGAACCTCAAAGCCCATATCCGTAAGGGCATCGTAAAGGATGTTCATGTTCTTTTCATAAACAGTGAGATCTGCGGTCTCTTCTATCACCGCGGCAATCCCCCTCTGCATCGTTGATGAAGGGCAGTTATGTCCTATACCACGGCTTATCTGCCCGAACATAACCGTAAGATCCTTAGCGTGAAGAGCTCCGGGATTCACTGCAATGTAACCTATCCTCTCTCCCGGCAGGGAAAGCGACTTTGAAAAGGAATAGCAGGTAAGGGTATTAAAATAATAAGACGCCGGATAAGGACATTTTTTGCCGTCGAACACTATCTCCCTGTAAGGCTCGTCCGATATCAGGAAGATCTCGTGAGAGAATCTGTCCTGGGCTTCCGATAGTATCTTTGAAAGCTCACGGAGCGTCTCCTCCGAATAGACCGCACCGGAAGGATTGTTTGGCGAATTGATGATGACGGCCTGAACATTTTCATCGAGAAGCTTTGAAAGCGCATCGAAATTGATCTGAAAATCCGGAAGCTGCGCGGGAACGACTAAAAGATTTACACCTGCGTCCTCAATATAGGGGACATATTCGGGAAAGAAGGGCGCGAAAGTAAGCACCGTATCCCCCGGCTTTGTGACCGCTCTCACCGCATGCGCTATAGCTCCCGCGGCTCCGCTCACGGGGAAGATGTGCGCCGCCTCGTAATTGATGGAGAAACGCTTTTTAAGACTCTCTGCGATAGTTTCCCTGACATCGGGAAGACCGAGGGTAGGACTGTAGCCATGGATCTTCATCGGATCATCCTTCTTGTACATTTTTATCACCGCGTCAGTAAAGGACTTCGGTGCCGGAACGGAAGGGTTTCCGAGGCTGTAATCAAAAACATTTTCATAGCCTATCTCCTTCCCTCTTCCGGTAGCATATTCGGAAAACTCCCTGATGATGTTTTTATTCTTCGTCCTCTCAAGGTACATCTGATTGATCATTATAAAGCCTCACTTTTCAACACCATTGTACATCAATAGCTTATAATTTCCGTTTGAATATTCAACCTTCGTAAAGGCGGCATTTAAAAGTCCCTGCCCGCATACTCCTGGGAACTTTGATTCAAGCCACCAGTCCGCGGAAGAATGGCAGGCTATGATCACGTTCTTTCCCTTTACCGCATCATCATTAACGATATCTGAAACAGTCTTATCAAAGCGCTGCAAAAATTCATACTTTGTCTCGCCGCCACAGGGGGATACAAAGTTCTTATCATCCGCAGCGCCGAAGATATCTCCGAACCTTGCAGCGGCATCAGAAGCCGTCATCCCCTCAGCCTCCCCCAGACTTATATCATTAAGGCCGCTCTTAACTTCGGGTGCCTTTCCTGATGCCATCCAGTCTCTGTTTTCCGAAAGCACAAGGGCAAGAGTCTCCTTCGCCCTCGAAAGCTCGGATGAATAGGCTTTTTCAAATATGATGTCTGAAACGCTCTCTCCGAGAACCTTTGCCTGTTTCCTTCCTTCTTCGGTAAGAGTGGCATCCCCTTCGCTTCCGGACATCACCTCTTTGACATTGTCGGTAGTCTGCCCGTGCCGCGTGATATAGAGCGTGACCTTTGCTTCTTGTTGTCCGCAGCCTCCCATTATGAGGAAGGGGATCACAAGCGCGATACACAGCGCTATTATCAGTATAAGGGGAAGGATCTTTACCCTTTTCCCCTTGTTCTTTCTTTTTCGTCCCTCAGCCATCGGTCTTTTCTATCTCGACCTTTGAATTCATGTCATAGAAGCCGACGGTGTTCTTCTCTGAGATCACCGTGATGGAAAGAAGATCATACAGCCTGTTGTATGCGTGAAGCTCACCCTTTTCATCATAACCGGTACAACTTATGGAAAGGAGATATTCCCCTCCCTGAAGGTTCATTTCCTGGGTAAAGGTACATACATAGACATCACCGGCTTCCGCCGTCCCGATCGATTTCTTTTCCACAAAAGTATTCGTGCCGGTAACATCCATTCCCTTCAGGGTCTTTATAGTGAAGGTAAAGATCGGATCCTCAATCTCACTGTGGAAAAGGACCTTTGACTTTATCTGAAAGTCCTCGCCCTTGAATAGAGTGGTTGTAAATTCGCCGTTTTTGTCCAGCACGGCAAAATCGATGATCTCCGCCTCAAGCGTGCCGTAAGGATTGAGATCGGGATTAACGGCAAAATGGGTCTTCCAGGGTCCGCCGTCACTGATGTTCCCGGAAGAAGCATGCCCTGAAAGGAGCTCTTTCTTTTCCTCGGCGATAGTCCTTTGTGAAGAGCCGGAGGGAGAGCTCGCGTTTTCGGAAAGCCTTATTATATCTTCCACCGAAGTAATGCCTTCGCCGTTTCCTGTCACTATTATCTTCTTGTAAAGATCCAGCATCTCAGTAGGATCGCCTTCAGAGATCTTTACCCCTCTGTTCAACAGTATCACCCTGTCGCAATACTTCCTGATAGAGGAAAGATCATGGCTCACTATCAGTATGGTCTTTCCCTGGGACTTGAATTCGTCAAACTTCTTGAAGCACTTGTTCTGGAAGAACACATCCCCGACCGAAAGCGCCTCATCGACTATCAGTA
>OMRF01000293.1 GCA_900313435.1 uncultured Lachnospiraceae bacterium
AAATGATTTTGAAAAGAGTCTGCTTCTTGCTAATTCATTCGGTGAAGATACGGATTGTATATGCGCAAGCTTATGCAGTACACTTGGGATAATGCTTGGCGTGGAAGGCATCCCGTCCAAATGGAAGGATCCGCTTAACGACAGGATATCTACATGTTGCATCAAGAATACAAGCATAGGTTTGTGGATACCGGACACGGCAACGCAGCTTACGGAAAGGATACTGCGCGACATCCCGCTTATCTTAAACCAGGACCGGTGTGATATATTCGGTGAAAACGGAATGACCGTTTACTGCTTGGAAGACCAAGACCTCTATTGTGAAGCAGCGGATGCCTATATGCAAAGGATCAACTCGTTCTGTAAAAATCCCGGGCTAACGGTACGCCAGGTCGCGGAGCTGTCCCCATATGTCATACGGAAAAAATTCCCCGCATTTTACATGATGGCGGATCTGTGCGGCAGCATAAACTATCGGGTCGGGAAACCGCGAAAGATAAGTGTTACCGTATCAAATGATTTTTACTGGAACGAGCAGCACTGGGTATGCTTCAGTGCTTATTCGAACGATGATGTCTCGATCATATCAGGCGGCGGGGTAAAACTGCCGCTCAACAATCTCAGCGGTACGTGTGCAAAGGCTGATATCACTTTTGTTGTAAACAGCGTTATTTGCGGAAGTGTAGATATCATGATCGGAGTCGACCTGATCGGAAGACATTCGCAGGGTGCGATAAAGATCACGCTTTATCAGGAGGCGGCCGATGCAGACGAAGAAATATGAATTAAATGACAGCGCATATCTGACATCGTATGTATGTGAAGATTACAGGGTGGATGCGCTCCCTACGGCAAAACCCGCAATTATCATCTGTCCGGGTGGAGGATGGATGACTCTGTCGGAGCGTGAAGGAGAACCTATCGCTATCGAATTTGCTCAGCGCGGATATATAGCCTTTGTTCTTCACTACTGCGTATCGGATGTTCCTGCCGGGCCGGGAGATTTTGGGCTTGTTGGCAGGGCAGTTGATGAAATGGAAAAAGCGTATGGCATATTGCTGGATCTGGCAAAAAAGCAGATCATTTGCAAGCACCGGATATCGGTATTGGGATTCTCTGCAGGAGGACAGCTGGTATCCTTATTTGCGGCAAAGCATCCTGAACTTTTTTCATGTATACTCTGTTATCCGCTTCTGGATATTAAAGAGGAGATCGGGTTTGTAAATTCATCCTTGTGTCCTCTTGAGAACAGGGAGATTATGGATAAGTGCTTTTCGGTCATAGGGATAGATCCGGAGAGTGAAAATGAGTGGTCGCGGATAGATCCGATAGAGAATATCACTTCTGACATGCCGAGTACATTTATATGGCATGGAGCGCAAGATGATCTTGTAAAGGCGACGGGTAGTATAAGTTATGCGCAAAAACTAATTGAGAACGGTGTCAGAACTGAACTTCATGTATACGATAACTGCGGCCATGGGATATCCCTTGGAACAAGAGAGACCGCCGCGGTGGAAAAAGAGATAAACGAGTACGGCACAGTATGGTTTTCGCAATTGCTTAGATGGATGGAGGAACTTGAAGATGAAAAAAGGTAAATGGGGGATACTGTTCATATCACCGTATATCATTGTTTATCTGGTGTTCACGGCCCTTCCGATCGTCATTTCTTTATACAGATCTTTTTTTGTGAATTACTGGAAAGGGCTTATCGAAGTCGGCCCTATCTTCAGCGGGCTGGAAAACTACGTCGCTCTATTATCCGACAGCAGTATTTATACATATCTTTCAAATACCGCGATCATGTGGCTGCTCGGGTTTGTTCCTCAGATTGTGTTATCGATAGCTCTTGCCGCATGGTTCAGCGATCATAGGCTTGGACTTAAAGGGATCCGGTTTTTTAAGACCGTTATATATTTTCCCAACCTGATAATCGCCGCATCGTTTGCATCGCTTTTCTTCTCGTTCTTTGCAGACGGCGGTCCCGTAAATGCGTTCCTTATGGATATCGGGTTGATTGATAAACCGTTCATGTTCTTTTCAAATACCTGGTCAACAAGAGGGCTTGTTGCATTTATGAACTGTACTATGTGGTTCGGAAACACAACGCTGCTTTTGCTGGCGGGCATGCTGGGGATAGACCCTTCCCTCAGAGAGGCTGCCGAAGTGGACGGTGCGACATCGTGGCAGATATTTACAAGGATCACGCTGCCGCTCATCAGACCAATTCTTCTGTATGTCATGATCACATCCCTAATAGGTGGAATACAGATGTTTGATGTTCCGCAGATACTGACAAAGGGAACGGGCGATCCGAATCGTTCGACCATGACGATCCTCATGTACCTGAATAAGCATATGTTCAGCAAGAATTACGGCATATCGGGAGCTCTTTCGACACTGTTGTTCCTGGTGACGGCAATCTTGTCGCTTGTCGTGTTCTGGGTAAATTACAGGACAGAAGGCAGGAGGTGACAGGATGAACAGGAGTATCAGAAAAACAATAGCATATGCTGTACTGATCATAGTTTCATTTTTGTGCCTTTTCTGGTTTTATGCGCTTTTTATCAATGCGACCAGATCAAACGGGGAGCTGGCAAGCGGTTTTTCGCTCCTTCCGGGAACGGCTCTTGTAAAAAACTGGAACAGCATGTTGGGCTGTGCGCTCCCTGTCATGAACAGCATGAAGAACAGCCTCATAGTTTCGTTTGCTACATCTCTGCTGTGCAGCTATTTTTCGATCATGACGGCTTACGGGATACATGCATACTGCTTCAAGGGCAGGAAACTTTTTTACACGATAATGATCGGCTTTATGATGATCCCGAGGCAGGTAACGGCACTTGGATTTGTAAGT
>OMRF01000095.1 GCA_900313435.1 uncultured Lachnospiraceae bacterium
ATCTATTCATTGGAGAGAGATGACCTTTCGGTCTTTTCAGACCGGATACCGGCTTTTGTCATAGAAAGGACCGGTACGCCCGGGTATTTTACGATAGGAGCGGGTCATGGGATCCTTGAGAAAAACAGGCTGCAGGCTATCTGTCAGTTTTATATCGATTCCTTTCAGAACGGCACCTGCTACGGAAGACTTGACTATATCTATGTCTCCGGGGAGGTCCGCCGAAATGGCATCGGGAGAAGGCTGATAGACAGGATGGACACAATTTTGAAAAACAGCGGCATCAGTACGTTGACCCTTCTTTTCCCCAAAGAGGGAAACAAAATGCCCGGCTTTGAGATCGAAAGGGAGGAGGCCGCGAGTTTTTTTGAAAAATGCGGCTTTTTCCTGACCGCGGATGAGGAGACAGTCTTTTTCTCCGGTATCGCCACCCTTTCAAAGGGCCTTTCGAAAGAAGACAGTGGGGTGTCAGAGCTTTCCGGGCTTTCGGACGAGGAGTTTTTAAGGCTCCTTTCCAAAATCAAAAAGGAAGCTCCGCTTCCCAATGATCTCTCAAGATCCATGGATGACTATGACCTGAATATGAGCTTTTTCTACAAGGAAAAGGACAGGAGCGGAGTCCTTCTTTTAACCCGCTTCGGTTATACCATGGCAAGGATCAATCTTCTTCGCGCCGTTGGAAAAGGCGAAAAAGAAGGTATGTTGGATCTTATACAAAGGGCCGTTTTGGAATGGAGGGACAGGATGGATGATGACTTTTTGATCGTCATCGATGGCAGCGCCATTTCCGATGAAAAGACCTTTAAGGTCCTGCTCCCTGGCATGGTGAAAACGGTTCTTTCGAAGTATGTCCGTTTTACAGCCGAATAGAGAGGCTAATTATCATGGATCTTTTCAAAACGTATGACAAGGATGGTTTTCTCAGGCTTGAAGAGGATGCCGGGGCGGCTCTCACACTTTATCTGCACAGGAATTGCGCTTATCTGATCTCGCTCATCGTGCCTGAGCGCGACAGGAGAAAGGGGATAGGAAGCGCGCTTCTTTCAGCTGCCGTGGACATCATTTCGGAAAGAGGGATAGAGCGGATAGAGACCGATTTCACAAAATCCCTTCCCGGTTTCAGCGAATTCATTGAAAAAAACGGCTTTAAGACCGAGGATCAGGCCCCTGTTTATTCAACGGATATAGACGGGCTGATCTCCTCACCTGTTACGATAAACGCAATGAAAAAGAAGGTAAAAGGCGTTTCATTTTCGTCTCTCTCAAAGCTTTCCGCATTGGAGTGGAACGCCCTATTTTCTTCAATTAAGAGGCTTGGGGTTTACCCTACCAATCCGGATTTCAAGAGTTTCGATAAGGAAATAAGCGGAGTTGTCTTTGATAATGAAGGCGAGATCAAGGCCTCCGTGCTGTGCAGCCATATGGAAGACGGTCTTCTCATCGAGCTCGTCTCCGGGGACGCGAAGAAAAACCCGGGCTTTATACTTGAGGCCCTGAAGGGGATCATAACCGGGCTTTTAGAAGAGCATTCGAACGAAAGCCTGAATACTCTTTCGTTCATAGTATCGAACGATGGCGTAAAGGGACTCTTATCGACCCTTGAAAAGGGAGGCCTGAAGCTTAACGGGACGGATATGTGCGTCTCTGCCATGCGGCCGGTCAAAAAAAGTAAAAAGAAGTCTTCGGCCTTAAAGGTCGCCGAGCACATTGATGAAAGTGTTGAAAACAGCTGGCGGCATGAGATAGAGAGCATTCCCTTCCAGAAGAACATAAGCTGGAAGCTTCCTTTCTCGAGGGGACAGAGTCGTGACTGAAAGTATTACTCTTGACAGGCTTAAGATCGGAAAAACTGCACGGATCATCTCAATAGAAGGCGAGGGCTCCTTAAAGCAGCATTTCCTTGATATGGGGCTTATCCCGGGGGCTGAGCTTTCCATCGTAAAAACAGCGCCCCTCGGAGACCCGGTGGAGATATCCATTCACGGCTATCTACTCACACTGAGGCTTTCGGAGGCCGCAAAGATAAGCGTTTGCGAGACAGATGATCTGTCCGAAACAAGCGGCGTAAAACAAAAGAAAAAGGTCCATGCCCATCCTTCGCTCGGCGAGCCCGGAATACATCATGACAAGAGCTTAAAAAGGGCATTTCCTCAGGATCACATATTGACCTTCGCGCTGGTCGGAAACCAGAACAGCGGGAAGACCACTCTTTTCAATCAGCTCACGGGCTCAAATCAGCATGTCGGAAATTTTCCCGGCGTTACCATAGACAGAAAAGACGGCACTATCAGGAAATTCAAGAATACCAGGATCACTGATCTTCCCGGTATCTATTCAATGTCGCCCTATTCCGGGGAGGAGCTCGTCTCAAGGGATTTTGTCCTCAATGAAAAGCCTGATGCCATCATCAACATAGTCGACGCTACGAACATTGAGAGAAACCTCTACCTCACGATGCAGCTTCTTGAGATGGAGCGGCCCGTGGTCGTGGCCGTAAACATGATGGACGAGCTTTCAGGAAACGGAGGCTCCATAGATATCAATATAATGGAGTCGATGCTCGGCGTTCCCGTAGTCCCCATATCGGCAGTGAAGAACGCGGGTGTTGATGAGCTTGTCACTCATGCGATACATATCGCAAAATATCAGGAAAAGCCGACAGAGCAGGACTACTGCGCCCCGACAGATCATGAAGGTGCGGTGCACCGCTGTATTCACGCTGTATCAAGCCTCATAGAAGATCACGCCAAAAGGGCCGATATACCCGTTCGTTTTGCGGCGTCAAAGGCTATAGAAGGGGACCGGCTGATAATAGAAAAGCTGCAGCTTGACCAAAACGAGCTTGAGACCTTAGAGCACCTTACTCTTCAGATGGAGAGCGAGAGCGGGATGGAAAGGGCAGTCGCCATCGCTGACATGCGCTTTGATTTCATCAAAAGGGTCTGTGATGAGAGCGTGACAAAGCCTCACGAGAGCCGCGAGCGGATAAGGAGTGAGAAGCTCGACCGCGTCCTCACCGGGAAATATACGGCCATCCCTGTTTTCGTAGGGATAATGGTCCTTATCTTTATTCTTACCTTCAACGTGATAGGCGCGTGGCTTCAGGGGCTGATAGAGACAGGGATAGGGGCTCTTTCCGGGAGCGTTGAAGCTCTTCTCATATCATCCGGCGCAAATGAAGTCATACGCGGTCTCATCGTAAAAGGGATAATTGAGGGCGTTGGGAGCGTATTAAGCTTCATGCCCATTGTCGTCGTGATGTTCTTTTTCCTGTCCATTCTCGAGGACAGCGGTTATATCGCAAGGGTCGCGTTCTTCATGGATACGCTCCTTCGGAAGATCGGTCTTTCCGGACGGAGCATAGTGCCGCTTCTCATAGGCTTTGGCTGCAGCGTGCCCGCTGTAATGTCGACCCGAACCCTTCCAAGCGACAGGGACAGGCGGATGACGATCCTTCTTACGCCATTCATGAGCTGTACGGCAAAACTCCCTATCTACGGCTTTTTCGTTAATATCTTCTTCCCCGGCTATGGCGGGCTCATCATGGCAGGGCTCTATTTCCTCGGGATCCTTGTGGGGATACTTGTGGCCTTCCTTTTAAAAAAGACCCTATTCAAGGGCGAGGCCGTGCCCTTTGTGATGGAGCTCCCGAACTACAGGCTTCCAGTAATAAAGAATACTCTCCGGCTCATGTGGGAGAAGGCGAAGGACTTCATCCAGCGGGCCTTTTCGATCATACTGATCGCGACCGTTATAGTCTGGTTCCTGAAGACCTTCGATCTCGGCTTCAACCTGGCGGCGGATCCTTCCGAAAGTATACTCGCTGCTATCGCCAGTCTTTTCGTTCCCATCATGGCCCCGCTGGGACTCGGTGACTGGAGGATCTGCACTTCGCTGATAAGCGGCTTTATGGCAAAGGAGAGCGTAGTATCCGTCATGGGAGTGCTTTACACGGGTGCCGGGGTCTC
>OMRF01000127.1 GCA_900313435.1 uncultured Lachnospiraceae bacterium
TAAAAAAGGGGAAAGCTTTGCGGACGATGGAATTCAAGATGGAGCGCACCGGTCTTCTCAATGAGGGTGATATCCTTCCGGTGAAGGAGGGAAAGGTGTCCTCGTATTATTATTACACTCTTGGAAATTCCTTTGCGATGAGCGCTAATATTCTTCCTTCTGAAAGACTTTCTTCCGACAAAGGAAGGGTCGCGGCGATCCGTGAGACCGGACGCGGATACTATGTCACGGTCGAGTTCGACGAATGAGTTTGGCAGTGTAAAAAAGTTCAGGGAATTCTTATGATGAAATCCGAGATGACAATTGACCGCGGGAAAGGCAATATTGACCTGCTTCTTGCGTCAAGCTTCAAGGAGATAGCCGCTCAAAAGCCTATTGAAAAGATTACTATAAAGGAAATCACCGACATGGCCGGAGTGATCCGGCCTACTTTTTATAATCATTTCCAGGACAAATACGAGCTCCTTGAATGGATAGTCAAGGAGGAGCTCATTTTCCCCATGAAGCCCCTGATAAAGGAAAAGCATATCAAGGAAGCCGTCACTGACTCAATGAACGTGATGCTTTCGGAAAAGGTTTTTTATACCAATGCAAACAAACTCTCCGGACAGAATTCCTTCCGTGAGATCCTCTTTATGGCTGTGAAGGAGCTTCTTTTGTCCTTCATAGAAAAAGAGGAGTTTGAAAAGAGTATACCTTACAAATGGCTTACAGCTGACGTTCTGGCTTCCTTTATATCCGAATGGGTCTGCTATGCCATTACCCAATGGATAGACGGAGGGATGAAGATACCGGTGGATGAGATCGTGGGAACCTTCATCTACATCAGCTATCATTCCATTCTTGAACTCATGGTGCCCTCCATCGACTAGTCTTATGCAAAGGAACTGAAATGAATATAGGATATGCCGATGTGGATCTTGAAAGAGAAAAAAGGACAGGGGTTCCCGAGATCATCTATGGTGAGGGAAAGAACGCCGCGGAAATAGAAGGGATAATCAAGATCCTTCAGGATGCGGGTCAGTCTCCTGTTATGGTCACAAGGCTCTCGGATGAAAAGCAAAGACTGCTTTCAAAGCGCTTCGGAAAAGAATTCAAATATTTTCCGGATGCTATGATAGCCCTGATCGGCGAAATGAAGGAGGTTGACGGTGACGGCACGATCCTTGTGATGACAGGAGGGACGAGTGACATACCTGTTGCGGAGGAGGCTGCCTTAACTGCCGAGATCCTGGGAAACCGGGTAAAAAGGGTGTATGATGTCGGAGTTGCCGGGATACACAGGCTGCTCAAGCATCAGGAGGATATAGATGAAGCGCGAGTGATAATCGCGGTGGCCGGAATGGAGGGCGCTCTGGCATCGGTAGTGGCAGGCCTTTCAAAGGCACCTGTTATCGCTGTTCCGACGAGTGTGGGCTACGGCGCGTCCTTCGGAGGGATTTCCGCACTTCTTTCGATGCTGAATTCCTGTGCATCGGGAGTAAGCGTGGTGAATATTGATAATGGCTTTGGAGCAGGCTTTCAGGCAAGCCTCATAAATCACTCATTATAGAGGAGAAAAAAAGTGAAGATATTATTTTTGGATCTTTCAAACGGGGTGTCCGGCGATATGTTTGCGGGAGGGCTCTTTTCGCTTCTCAAGGAGGATGAGAGGGAGGAATTTCTGACTCTGGTGAACAGCTGCGGTCTTCCCGGTGTTTCGATAAATGCTGAAATGACAAAAGATTCCGGGATCGTCGCATATAAGATGCATGTCCTTATTAACGGACATGAAGAACTCCCGGATGGAGAGCATGATGAAAAAGTCCATGAAGAGGAGACGAGCCTGTCAGAGATAAATGGCTTGATAGATTCATTAAATCTTCCCGCAGATGACAAGGCAAGGATGAAGGAGATATACGGTCTCCTGGCCGAAGCGGAGGCAAAGGTCCATGGCAAGGATGTCTCCATGATCCATTTTCATGAGCTTGGAACAAGTGATGCCATCGCTGATATTATGAACGCTGTCATTCTTATGAGGATGATAGGTCCCGGAAGGGTTGTTGCGACACCGGTGAATCTCGGGAACGGAAATGTGAGATGCGCTCACGGGATTCTTCCTGTTCCGGCTCCTGCCGTGGCAAATCTTCTTACGAATCTTCCGGTCTCCCAAAGGACCGGAGGGAAAGAGGTAGGCGAACTCACTACGCCTACGGGAGCGGTACTTGTGAAGTATTTCGTGAACAGCTTTGGCGATATTCCGGAGATGTCTCTGGAATCCTCCGGCTATGGGCAGGGGGACAGGGATATCGGGAGTCCGAATGTACTTCATACGCTTTCAGGCTATACGGCATCGGGAGATGATTCCTCTCCCACCATACATGAATTCATATTTACGATAGACGATATGAGAGGGGAGGACCTTTCCTTCGCGGCTGATTGTCTCAGGGACAGCGGAGCTGTAGATGTGTACTTCACTCCGGTCTTTATGAAGAAGGGACGCCCCGCCTATGTGGTGACAGTACTCTGTCCGGAAGGGGCGAGAGAGGAGATGCTCCATCTCATATTCCAGCATACCTCGACCATTGGTCTTCGGGAGTATGTTTCAAAGAGGGTCGTGCTGTCGCGCCATTATGAGAAGAGAAAGACCCGCTACGGAGATATATCGGTGAAGGTATCTGAGGGCTACGGGGTTCGGAAGGTAAAGCCCGAGTACGAGGAACTTGTAAGGTTCGCTGCGGAAAACGACATCGGGATCAGAGAACTTCGGGAGCAGATCGGAAAGGAAATCTGAAAGCGCAAAGGGGCGGAACTTTTCCGTCCCCTTTACTCTGTAAGGGAGGACGATATTTACCAATGATCATTGATAAGGATATTAGATGACTGCCGAGACCCTTCTTATCGAAAAGGAAAGTATAGATATACCTCTTAAGGATGTTCTCATATTCGCGGGCTACAGGATGTGCGACAAGGATTCGCCGGTTTCAAACGAATATGAAAAAAGGGCTAAGGACGCGCTTTCAAGGATAAAGCAGGTCTTTACGCCAAAGGCCTGCTTTATAAGATCTGATATAGAAAAAAGGGGCTCAGACTTTGTTGAGATCCTCGGAATGCATCTTGAGAGCCGCCCGCTCACAGAACTTCTTATTCCGTGCAGGGAGGTCTTTCTTTTCGCGGTGACTGCGGGACCTTTTGTGGACAGGGAGATATCAAGGATGAGGTTTTCTCCCGTTGACGAGATCCTTTATGACGCGGCGGGGAGTGCGGCAGCGGAGGCCTTGTGTGATGAGGCGGAGAAAAGACTTACAGCTCTTGCGGGGAAAAAGCTCTGTCAGAGGTTTTCTCCCGGCTACAGCGGGCTTTCCATTGATTGTCAGGGTGATTTTTTAAGCCTCCTTGAGGCAGGAAAGCGGGCAGGGATCTGTCTTACAAACGGGAACATGATGGCTCCTTTAAAGTCAGTGACCGCGATACTCGGTATCCCCGAAAAGGAAGGGGAAGAAAGGACATTGTATTGAACATTCTTGATGCCATAAAGGAACGTCGGCTCTTCTTTGACGGCGGGACCGGAACCTATCTTCAGGAACGCGGCTTAAAGCCAGGCGAGCCCCCGGATCTTTGGAACCTTGAAAGACCCAAGGATATAATCGGGATGCACAAGGCGTATCTTCTTGCCGGAGCGGATATCATAGCGTCGAATACCTTCAGCGCAAGTCCTCTTCGCTTTGAAAACTATGAAGAGATAATTGCGGCCGCAATACAAAATGTCCGGCTTGCCATGAAGGAGGCAGGAAAACGTGAAGGTGAGGCTTTCGTTGCCCTGGACGTCGGACCCACGGGAAGGATGCTTGAGCCTCTCGGTGATCTCCCATTTGAGGAAGCGGTTGAGGCCTATGCAAAGATAGTGAGGGCGGCGGTGCCATATGGACCTGATGTTATCCTCATAGAGACAATGAATGATTCTCTCGAGACAAAGGCTGCTGTTCTTGCCGCAAAGGAGAATTCTTCGCTCCCCGTTTTTGTAACGAATGTTTATGATGAGAACGGAACCCTCATGACCGGCGCTTCTCCCGAGGCAATGGTGGCGATGCTTGAGGGACTTAATGTGGACGCTTTCGGGATGAACTGCTCGTTGGGACCCAAGCAGATGCTTTCACTCGTTCCGAGGATAATGAAGATAACGTCAACTCCCGTCATCGTAAATCCAAATGCCGGACTTCCGAGGAATGAGAACGGGAAGACAGTCTATGATGTGGGACCGGATGAATTTGCTTCTTTGATGAGGGAGATGGCACTTCTCGGAGTCAACCTCATGGGAGGCTGCTGCGGCACCACTCCCGAATATATCAGAAAGGAAAGGGAGGCAGTTTCGGATATCCCGTATTCCCTTCCGGAAAAAAAGGATATCACTATGGTATCTTCCTTTACCCATGCGGTATTTTTCGGTGAAAAGACCGTTCTGATAGGGGAGAGGATAAACCCGACAGGAAAGAAGCGCTTCAAAAAAGCGCTCATAGAACATGATATCAATTACATTCTGGAGGAGGGACTCTCGCAGCAGAAGGCCGGTGCTGACATATTAGATGTGAACGTTGGCCTTCCCGAGATAGATGAAGTAGCCATGATGAAAGAAGTGGTTTCCGAGCTTCAGGCTATATCGGATCTTCCGCTTCAGATTGACACCGGGGATGAAAAGGCTCTTGAAAGCGCCCTTCGGATTTACAACGGAAAGCCCATGATCAATTCCGTAAACGGAAGGAAGGAGATCCAGGACAAGGTATTCCCTCTCGCGAAGAAGTACGGAGGTCTCATTGTGGGGCTTACGATAGGCGAGGAGGGAGTTCCGGATACGGTTGAGCGAAGAGTCGAGATAGCCCGTGAGATCTATGAAAGAGCCGCGGAATACGGCATAGAAAAAAAGAACATAATAATAGATCCCCTCGCAATGGCGGTCTCGGCAGATGACAACTCCGGAAGAGTAACTCTTGAAGCGGTGAGAAGGATACATGACGAGCTTCACGGACTTACTTCCCTCGGGGTTTCAAATATCAGCTTCGGTCTTCCGGAAAGAGGAACATTAAATTCCTCCTTCCTTTTGATGACAATGACTGCGGGCTTGTCCGCTGCTATCATGAATCCCTTTTCCGCTGATATGATGAGGGCTTTTCTTTCCTTCAATGTCCTTTCGGGAAAGGATAAAAACTGCGCCGCCTTCCTTGAAAGGATAGGAGACTATGAGGTTACCGTAAAGGAGCAGACGGCCGGAAAAACTGAGACCGGATCTTCCGCAAAGGTCGAAGATAACGCAGATGATCCTCTTTCAGAGCTTCGTGTTGTCATCGAAAAGGGGCTTAAGGACAGGGCATCAGATATCGCAAAAGAGCTTGTAAAGGCCGGCACAGATCCGCTTTCGATAGTGAATGATGCCGTGATCCCGGCCTTGAACAGTGTGGGGGAAGGCTTTGAAAAAAAGACCCTGTTTCTCCCGAATCTTCTTATGGCTTCAGAGGCCGCTCAGGCAGCTTTTTCCATCATAAAGGAAAACATGGTTCAAGGCGGCGATGGTCAGGAAGAAGGCGCTAAGATAGTCATCGCCACTGTCAAGGGAGATGTTCACGATATAGGAAAGAATATCGTGAAGGTAATATTGGAAAACTACGGCTTTTCCGTTACAGACCTCGGGAAGGATGTGCCGCCCGAGAAAGTCGTTTCCGCGGTGAAGGAAACCGGAGCGCGTCTTGTAGGGCTTTCAGCTCTCATGACTACGACTGTCCCCGCCATGGAGGAAACAATTAAAAAGTTGCATGAAGAGACGCCGGGCGTTAAAATAATGGTCGGCGGCGCTGTAATGAACGAGGAATACGCTGCTATGATAAAGGCTGATTTCTATGGCAAGGATGCCATGGCATCGGTCAGATTTGCAGAAGCGGTTTTGAGGTAAAGGTTTTGTTAAAGAAAAGAATTTTTTCAGGAAAGGCGGGGAGGGGACTCATTCTTTCCGCCCTGATTTTTGTTTTGGGATTTTCGCTTGTGCCGGATATGGGCGCTCATGCAGCAAGGGGGACGACCTACACCAGAAGGAACGGGGTTGATGTTTCCCAATGGCAGAGCGGCACGGATTCAAGCGGGAAGAGACAGACCATCGACTGGACAAAGATGGATAATGTGGAGTTTGCCTTGATAAGGGTCGGTCACAGATACGGCCATAACGTGTACGCAAGCGACGGCAGTCTTCGCATCAAAAGCGGCCAAATAGAAGAGGATGTCGATTACAAGTACAATTTTGAAAATGCCATAGCAAACAATATCAAGGTTGGGGCCTATATCTATTCCCAGGCCATCACTCCCGATGAAGCAAGGGAAGAGGCAGACTATATCATATCAAGAGTCTACAGATACAAGATCGATCTTCCCATCATTCTTGATTATGAATATGAGAGCGGGCGCTCCGGAAGGCTTGCGGAAGCCTCTTTTTCAAAGGCACAGGCGACAGAGATCTGCGAGGCTTTTGCTGCGAGGGTCAAGGAACTTGGCTATACTCCCATGATATACGCAAATCAGAATGTCTGGACTGAGGATCTTGATGCGAAAAGCCTTGAAAAGTCCAGTCGTATCTGGCTTGCCCGCTGGACCACAACCCATCAGGAATCCGATGAAAGCGGGAATACCTGGACCGTCCAGACAGACATGAGGATAGGGGATGAACCGACTCCCAACAGTTATACCGGTATTTATGATTTCTGGCAGTATTCAAGCCAGGGCGTGGGTCTTGACGGCATCCGTTCCGAATATGTGGATCTTGATTTCTGGTATGATGACGGGACGCTTTCTGCCGGGAAGGACTATTCCACTGTCTTTGATGCTGATTATTATCTTTCAAACTACCCTGACATGAAGCAGTATGAGGGGAATCCCGCAGCAATGCTTCAGCATTTCCTTACCGTCGGTGTCGCCGAGGGGAGGAGAGGCTCAAAGTATTACGATCCTTCATTCTACAGGAACAGATATCCGGATCTTAGGGCTGCTTTCGGGAACGACTGGAAAGGATATTTCGATCATTATTTCAATACGGGGATGAAGGAGGGCAGGGAAGCCTTCGGACTTGACTTCATGCGCGGCTTTGAGACCGTATATGAAGGTGTTGATTATAAATGCGTATATGATTTCAATTATTATCTTGCAAGCTATCCCGACCTTGTCACAGTCTTCGGAAGATATGATGACAAGGCACTGCTTTCCCACTTTGTGAATTACGGCATCAAGGAAGGAAGACAGGCAAGTCCTTATTTTGACATTTCCTACTACAGGGAGAATAATGCGGATCTTAAGGCTGCTTTCGGAGATGACAACATGAGTTATGTAAGGCACTTCATAACTTATGGTGTGAACGAGGGAAGGAAGACTGTCGGGGGTTACAAGGCTCCTGAGGATGATCCCGGTACTGTCGACCCCGGTCCCGTTGATCCGGGTACCGACGATCCCGTATCCTATGATTATATAGAAGGTGCATATACCATAGTTCTCGATCCCGGACATGATGATGTTCATGCCGGGGCGCAATATTTCGGGACAGGCGAAGAGGATATGACCGTGAAGATAGGTCTCTATCTTCGTGAGATGCTGAAGAAAGCCCGTCCCGACATTAATGTGGTGATCACCAGGGAGACAGGGGCCTGTCCCGTGACGGACGATGATTATTCCTGCCTGAACTGGAGGTCGATGTATTCAGCCGCCTCCTCGGCTGATATATATGTGAGTCTTCATCTGAATGCTGACGCCAGCGGGAGAGCTTCAGGCTCTCTTGTTTTTGTACCGAACGAGTCCTATTCTGAGGAATGCTACGAGCAGGGACAGCAGATGGGAAGGAAGATACTTGACCGCCTTATCTCACTGGGACTCGCGGATTACGGCCTTGTTACGAGGGATTCAGATTCACTTTATCCGGACGGTTCAGCGGCTGACTATTACGCAGTCATAAGAAATAACAAGAGAAATAATATTCCTGCCATAATAGTGGAGCATGCCTTCCTCTCAAACAGATCAGACTATGACACCTTCATAAACAACGAAGAAGGTCTTCAGCTCCTGGCAAAGGCAGACTGTGACGGGATCCTTGAATATATTCAGGGGAAGGAACACAAGAAGGATGTGTTCTCTGCTGTCTATTATGCGGAAAAATATCCCGAGCTTTTAAATGGCGGGGCAATAGATGCCTTTAAGCTGTACAAGCACTTCCTTATGTATGGGATGAATGAAAAGAGGCAGGCAAGCCGTGACTTTGATCCTAATTACTATATAGCGAAATACCCTGATCTTCGAAGTGTATTTGGAGATGAATGGAGTGCCTACTATGATCATTACTTAAAGATCGGCTCGACCGAGGGGCGGATCGGAACAGGATCTGATCTTACGAGGGTTGGCACCATTACGGCATGGAAGGGCTTTGAACTGTCTCCTGTATATGATCCTTCTTATTATCTTTCAAATAATCCCGGACTCCTTGAAAAGACGGGTGGTGATGATATCGCTCTCATCAAGGATTTTGTGGAGAACGGCATGAGGGAAGGTAAGAAGGGAAATGATGAATTTGATTACCTTTATTACCAGAGAAAGAATCCTGACCTTCGAATGGCCTACGGTACCGACAAGCAGAAGTATTATTATCATTACGCAAGTAGTGGCAAAGCAGAGGGACGCGCAGGAAAGGGAAGCGATTATGAAAGGGTCGGTACCATAAGCGTCCTTTCGGGAGTTGATTATTCTGCGGTCTATGATTATGACTATTATATGAATGCAAACCCGTCTCTTAAGAAAACCTTCGGGGATGATGATGTGGCGCCCCTTGATGATTTCATCCAAAACGGCATGAAAAAGGGTGTAAGGGCAAGTCAGGAGTTTGACGTGAATTACTACAAGAACCAGTATCCGGATCTTCAGCAGGTCTTTGGAGACGACCTTA
>OMRF01000335.1 GCA_900313435.1 uncultured Lachnospiraceae bacterium
AGATTTCAGAAGGGCGTTCCACGCCGCGGTGGAGAGCATGTGCACCTCATCTATAATATAGACCCTGTATCTTCCCGCGGAAGGCGGGTACTCCATGGAGGAGATGATGCCTCTTATGGCCTCGACCGAGTTGTTCGACGCCGCGTCAAGCTCCATAACATCCATGGAAGAGCCGTTGTTTACTGACTTGCAGAATTCGCACTCGTTGCAGGGATCTTCGTTTTCGTCCCTGTGGTCACAATTCACGGCCTTCGCGAGGATCTTTGCCACCGTGGTCTTTCCTGTCCCCCTCGTACCCGTGAAAAGATAGGCGTGACCGATGCGGTCAAGCTTCAACTCGTTCACGAGGGTGCGGACAATATGATCCTGCCCCTTCACGTCTGAAAATGTACGGGGACGGAATTTTCTGTATAACGCTAGATAGGGCATTTTACTTTAATCAATCTCCGAAGGAGATACCCATCCTCTTTGCTTCTTCTATCATCTGTCCCTTGGGATCCACGACTTTTAACTTTCCAGCTACCTTCTCAAGCGGAACGAGCTTCGTGGAACCATTTACCATGGCGACCATGTTCCCGTATTTCTTTTCCATGATGGCGCCTGCCGCGGCTGAGCCAAGGCGTGAGCACAGCACCCTGTCATAAGGGCAGGGAGAGCCGCCTCGCTGCATGTGCCCGGGAACCGTGACACGGCACTCAATACCGGTCTCCTTCGTGATCATATTTGCAAGCTTGTAGGAAACTGTAGGATGCGATTCCTTCGCCAGCTTCTTCTCAAGCTCTTTCTTTGAAAGCTTCGCATCCTCCTTCGAGATGGCGCCCTCCGCCACCGCGAGGATGGTAAAGCCCTTCCCTGCTTCCTCTCTGGCTTTTATGGCCTTAAGGATATTCTTCGGTGAATACGGGATCTCCGGAAGGAGGATAATATCAGCACCGGAGGCCACTCCCGCATACAGCGTGAGCCATCCTACCTTGTGCCCCATTACCTCCACTATGAAAACGCGGTTGTGGGAAGCAGCCGTGGTATGGATGCAGTCGATGACATCCGTCGCGATATTGATCGCAGAGTAAAAGCCGAAGGTCACGTCGGTGCCGTAGATATCATTGTCTATGGTCTTGGGAAGATGGATAATGTTGAGCCCCTCCTCGCGAAGGAGATTAGCCGTCTTCTGGGTCCCGTTTCCGCCCAGGATCACGAGGCAGTCAAGATTCAGCTTATAATAATTGGACTTCATGGCCTGAACCTTGTCGAGCCCGTTCTCGTCAGGCACCTTCATAAGCTTGAAGGGCTGGCGGGATGAGCCTAGGATCGTGCCGCCGCGGGTCAGTATCCCCGAGAAATCGCTTGAGGTGAGAAGCCTGTAATTACCGTAGATGAGCCCCTTATAGCCATCGAAGAACCCGTAAAGCTCGAGGTCCCTCACATTGTGCGAAAGCCCCTTCACAACACCGCGCATCGCGGCATTCAGAGCCTGGCAGTCACCGCCGCTGGTAAGCATTCCGATCTTCATTCCTTTCCCTCCTTCTATTATATACGCATCGCGTGTTAAGATAGTTCCTCTCCGCCCGAAAGATAAGCCCTCACAAAGTCATAAACCCTCTCTGAGGACGAAATATCCAGTGTCTCCTCCGTAGTATGGATATCATTCATATCGGGACCTATGGAAACGGCCTCGCAGCCTGAAATACGGTCTATCATAAGCCCGCACTCGACTCCGGCATGTATCACCACGGGTATGGGTTTCTTCCCGTACATCTTCTCGTAAAGAGCGGCAAGCTCCCTGTAAAACTCTGTCTCGCCCGTGTATTCCCAGGCCGGATACTCCCCGCTGACTGAATATGACGCGCCTGCGCTCTTGGCGATCTCCTTCATCTGCGCTGTCAGAGAAGAATAGCCCTTTTCCGACTGGCTTCTGACCAGGTAGCCGAGAGAGAATTTGTCCCTTGCAAGCTCAATGATACCGAGATTCAGCGAGGTCTCCGGAAGATCTTTCATCAGAGGATTATCAGACTTCATCATTGAGATGAGACCATTCGGAAGCGCAAGCACAAGGGAGATGAAATCCCGTGTATTCTCGTAGAGTATGGGAGTCAGGACCTCCTCCGGAACGGGTGTCTCTTTTCCCTTGTCCGTAATGAGCCGCGCGTTCAGAAGATTTCCACCGACCTTCGCGTCAAGATGCACCTCGTAGGCTTCTTCGGTATAATGAAGATCAAGGTCGGGGTCGGTCTCCTTGTATTTCTCCTTAAGTTCTTTTGCGTCCTTCGTTACGATATCTGTTATCTTATCCTTGTTTTCTCTCCTGAATACTATATGAGCCTCTGCAGAGCGCGGGATAGCGTTGTCCTTCCCGCCTCCCGTGAGATACAAAAGTCTGAACCGCACACTTGATATCACATCCTTTAAGACCTTGAAAAGCTCATATATGGCATTTGCCCTTCCCGAAGCGGCGCAGCTGCCGGAATGTCCGCCGGTCAGACCCTCGAGCGTGATCCTTAAGGCCTCAAGATCATCAGGCTCCGTATCGGGGAAGGTTCTTTCGGCAGGATGCGACACCTTCACAAGACCGCCGCCGGCGCAGCCAAGCATGAAATAACCCTCATCATCCGAATCAAGGTTTATGAGCTTCTTCCCCTGAAGCTCTGAAAGATCTATCTTTGAAGCTCCTATCATGCCCGTCTCTTCGCTGACAGTGCAGACGAACTCTATCGGCGGAGCAGAAAGCTCCTTGTCCGAAAGAAGAGCCAGCGCTATCGCAACACCGATCCCGTCATCGCCGCCGAGGGTGGTTCTGTCCGCGGTAAGGAAAAGATTATTCTCTGAAAGCGCTTTGGAAACTGCATCAGGATCATCCGGATCAACGGTCTTTTGTTTTCCGTCCCTTGTCTTCTTAAAAAAGATAAGGTCAACGGGATCCTTTGAAAGGTCCTTCAAAGAGTCCTCCGTCTTCTCGCAGACCATGTCCATGTGAGCCTGGAGTATCACGGGATCCTTCTCTTTGCACTCTTCGGCCGCAGGTCTTTTGATTATGATATTAAGGTTCTTGTCCTGGATATAAGAAAGCCCATGGGTCTTCGCAAAGGTCACGAGGTAGTCGCTGATGCCCTTTTCATTTCCGGAGCCTCTCGGGATCATTGATATCTGCCTGAAATACTTGATCACTTCCTTGAACATAATACCCCCTTACATTTGACAGAAATGCTTGATTATTGTATCATAACCCTCGCTTTCATAAAAGAGCAGCAGCAAAAAAACAGGGAGAGATATCGAAGTGGTCATAACGAGCCGCACTCGAAATGCGGTCATCGGGTAACCGGTGCGTGGGTTCGAATCCCACTCTCTCC
>OMRF01000060.1 GCA_900313435.1 uncultured Lachnospiraceae bacterium
GACGCAGATTATCAATATGTATAGGATCTCGACCGGAATAACGTCCTGATAATTTCCGAAAAGCTGGACTACGGTTGGATCCACGAAAGATCTGGAAAGGAAGGGGAACAGCAGGCACAGAAGAACCATGATGACAGCGTTCACCGTAAGGGAGAACACCTCGACGTTCTTTGTGATGTCATTGATCCGCCTGTTATAGGCAGTCCGCCCTATTATCTTTCCAAGCCACTTCGTCCAGTAGAAGCCTGTGATAGCCGAACCGAAGACTATGAAGAGCACGAGGATGATATTGTGCGAATCCACCGAAGCCTTTAGTGCTGACCATTTTGAGACCAGCATACCAAAAGGCGCCAGGTACATCGCGACTATCCCTATGAACATGAAGAATGCAAGGCGGGGCAGTCTGTAGAGAAGCCCGTGCATATCCTCTATATCTCTTGAATGGACTGAGTTTTCCACAGCTCCCACATCCATGAAGAGAAGAGCCTTCGATACCGAATGGAACATCATGAGGAAGATGCCTGCCCAGATAGTCCCGCTGGTTCCCATTCCGGCGCAGGCTACCATGAGGCCAAGATTTGATACGGTGGAAAGCGCCAGCACCTTCTTCGCGTCGGTCTGGGCTATCGCCATTATGGAGGTCATCAGGAAGGTGAAGCCTCCGACAGCCGCTATTATCGTTCCCGTAACCGTTCCGGTAAGAGCAGGCGCGAGCCTGAAGAGTACATAAATACCGGCCTTGACCATCGTCGCGGAGTGAAGCAACGCAGACGACGGCGTAGGCGCGACCATCGCCCCCATAAGCCAGGTAGAGAACGGAAGCTGAGCACTCTTGGTAAGCGCCGCAAAAGCGATGAACGCAACGGGAAGGAAGGTTCCCTCAACACCGTTACTGGCTGCGCTCACGAGGAATACCAAAGATACATGTCCATTGGTGGCATAAGCAAGATACATGATCCCGACTGCGAGGAAAAGACCGCCCAGCAGGTTCATCCAAAGAGCCCTGAAGGAATTGTCTATGGCCTCCTTTGTCTTCGTATAGCCTATGAGCAGGAAGGAGCAGACAGATGTGATCTCCCAGAAAAGGTCTATCCACATGAGGCTGTCGGAAAGCACGAAACCGAACATGGCGCCGAGGAAGAGGAAAACGACCATGAAGAAAAACTTTCTCCTCTCCGGCACATCGGTGTGGTGCTCATGATAGCCGTCCATGTAGCCCATGGCGTAGATCGCGATACAGCCGCCGACTATGGCTATGATGAGGCACATCAGTATGGAAAGATTATCTATGTAGATGTGCTCCATCTCGACCTTCGGCGCGTTAAACTCAGTCCAGACCATAAGCCCGGTGGGTATGATCGAGAGAAGGGATACCCAGTACTTCTTATATTTAAAGCACATGATGACGATGAAGATCATGAGCGCGATCTCTGCAAAGAGTATCACCTGATCCACGATCTCCGTCTCAACGAAGAGCCATATTCCCTCGGCTCCGTTCAGGAAGTACACTACTGCAAGCCATATAGCCGCAGTAACTATCAAAAGAACCGAGATCGTCGCGATCACCTTTCTGACGGGCTTCGAGCGGATCGCAAAAAGCAAGAAGCCTATCACCATCGGAAAGATGATGAGAAAACAAACTAAATAGGGTACAGCCAACATCTTTTTTTAATTCTCCTCCCTCTTCTTTTCTTCAATAAGCCACTTCACAAGAGGCTCAAAACCTTCACCTGTCTTTGCGGAAACAAAAAATATCTGGGAAGCCGGATTCCGGTCCTTTATCCTTTTTACCGCCTTTTCCCTGTCAAATGGAAAGAATTCGGCAGTATCTGTCTTATTGATGATAACAGCATCGCATACCTCAAACATCAGGGGATATTTCAGCGGCTTGTCGTCGCCCTCGGGATATGAGAGGATGCAGATATTCTTCATCGCTCCGGTGTCATCCTCGGCCGGACAGACCAGATTTCCTATATTTTCAAGAAAGATAAAGTCAAGTCCTTCATATTGATATTCTTTCAGGGCTTCCGCTGTCATCTTCGCGTCCATCGCACAGCGCCCTGCCGTGTGAACCTCAATGGTGGGAATATCAGCTCTTTCCATCCTTTCGGCGTCAACCTCTGCTTCAATGTCCGCTTCCATCACGCCGACTTTGTATTTCCCCTTCAAAAGCCCGGCGATCTTTAAAAGAACGCTGGTCTTTCCCGCGCCGGGAGAGGCCATCAGGTTCACGAAAAAAACCTTCTTTTCCGAAAGCATTCTCCTTGTCTCGTCCGCAATGGCGTCATTCACTGCGCCGACAGCTTCATGAACCTCTATTACGCGATATTCGCCCAATCAACATTCTCCGATTTTCTTAACACAACAACCGGCGCTTCCTGTTAATTCTTTCACAATCACAGAAAACGCCGTGCATATATTATCATAATATTATTATTTTTCAAGGTACTTCTTCAGTTCTAAAAGCGAATCCTGCCCATCTTTCCTGCCGAGCATGTAAAGATCTCCCAGCTTCTCAAGATCAGATTCGGTCCTCTTGACCGTGGGCGGAACGGAGGGCGCTATACAAAAGACCTTTTCCCTTCTCTCCAGCTCCTCAAGGACTTCACATTCCTTGTTGTACCTCTTGTCGCTTTTAAGGAGGGAGGATAAAAAGGCGGGTTTATTTTTGTACTGTTTCTTTTCAAGCTTTGTCATCAGGGATTCTTCGCGTTCCGTGTCGATGCGATAGCCACGGGCTCTGGTGCGGATCACTACTATCTTTTTATAGCCCTGCTTGATCGCCCAGCGGTAGGGAATGTTCAGGCTGCAGCCACCGTCAAGATAACGGTGCCCGTCAAGAAATACCGGGGCGGAAACAACGGGAAGACCGCAGGAGGCGCTTACAGCAGCCACGAGATTTGAGACCTTCCCCCGTTCAAGAAAGACAGGCTTTCCGGTGTCGATATCCGTCGCAACACAGACGAAGCGGCGTTTCGGATTGTTGAGAGCCTTCCAGTTCAGGGGCTCCACGTTGACCTTATCTGAAAACATATACTGAAGACCAAACAGCGATTTGCTCTGCATGAAGGCGCGAAGACCGAAATAGCGGCTGTCAAAACGGTTTGAAAGGTTGAAGCGGGCCGATCTTCCTACCTGACGTGCAAGATATCCGGCTCCGTTCAACGCACCGGCTGACACTCCGATCACAGCTTGCATATTGATCCCGTTCTCCATCAGAACATCGAGGACACCTGCGGTATAAAGCCCCCGGAGGGATCCGCCCTCAAGGACTATGATGCCCTTTGTAAGACCGCCCTTCGCCACGCCTGTTGGTATTTCATCGAA
>OMRF01000003.1 GCA_900313435.1 uncultured Lachnospiraceae bacterium
ACCTGATAATACATATTCTTCTGACCGTGAAGATTCTTGATCAGGCCGCCGCGCCCGACTATCCTGTCGATCAGCGCCTGTATCTCATTATCATCGAGAAGACCTTTGAGGTCAAGTACCGGAATTCCGTCGTGGCAGCCCAGCATATTTACGGTCTTTATACCGCTGTCATATATCTCCTTTGCCCAGGAAACAAGGATATCGGGCTTTGCGCGGTCTATGGCGTCGATAAGGAGGCCGGGGAGAAAGAAATCATAGGTCATGAAGCCTTTTTCAGCCACCTTTTTGTAGATCTTCGCGCTATAAGTATCATGTATCTCAGGGAGCAGGGTAAGACCGAGAGGATCCGCGATATCACGGATACTTGAGAGGAGATCCCAGGTCTCGGGCTCATTCAGGAAATTGCGTCTGCCGGGAGCCTTGGGGGCGTAGGCGAAGGCATCGAGCCTGATTATGGAAGCGCCGTAAGAGGCGAGCTTTTTTAAAGTATTTCTGTAAAAATCAAAGACCTTCGGAGATTCGATGTTGAGATCCATCTGACCGAGATAATCCTTGCTGCCGTCTTCTTTTTCCACTATCTCCTGATAGAAGGTGTTCCAGTAGGGTTTTTTGGTGCCGTCCTTCATCTCCACCATGAGGAGAGGGAGACCGGGCTTTCTGAAGAACATATCCTTGATAAGCTCGGGATCAGGCTGTATATAGCCCCCCGATGTCATGGTCCCGTGACCCTCCCAGAATTTGTTCCAGTCGATGAAGAAGTCGGCATATTCCGAAGCCTCACCTTTTTCAAGAAGATCCAGAAACTGCGGCGACTTTGTAGATGCGTGGTTTAAGATAATGTCAAGCTTTAAGTCTATTCCAAGAGCCTTCAGCCCTTCCAGATCCTTTTGTGTTGCGAGGCTGTCCTCGAGATCATAATCTATCACGGAAAAACCACGGTCAAGATCGCTGTGGTAGAGGCTAGGAAGAACATAAAAAGAGGAAAAGGCGCCTGAAAGGTCATCCTTTGAAAGGAGTTCCGTGATCTTTGAAAGTTTTCCCCCGACACTGTCGGGATAGGCGTTCAGCATAGGTCCGTTTTTCATTATCTTCCTCCTTTTGGCAACAGCTCTCCGGCGCGGTTTATGATAATGTCAGCAGTCGGAATGAGTGCCGTAAGCTGTTTTTGCTCGATGGCGATGACGGCCTGGATAAAGTCGGTCCTCGCGTTTTCATCTCTGGAACGTTCTATACGCGATGCGTAGGTTTCCTCGGGTGTTGTTTGGATAAAGACTCTAGTGTCTATGTCCAAAAGATGTTTTGAAAGGCCGTGGGTCCATTCAAGGATGAGTACACGGGTGTCTGTCATATCGGCTCTTTCATACCAGAGCGCCGTATTGTCGCGCCCCATACGGCGAAAAACAAGCTCCTTCGCGCCGTCCTTGAAGGCAGAGATGATACCGTTCAGCATATCGAAATTTTGCTCGTTCGGACTGCCGAGGTGATTATCTAAAGCAGCTTTTCCGCCTTCCATATAAATTTTGAACCAGGGTTCTTCAATATCTGCGGCGTGTCCGGTCTCATTCTGCTCCTTCTGGTATTTCTTTAGCCTTTTAAAGATCTCTTCATCAAAAAGGCTATTCTCAACCATTGAGGAAATTCCGCTTTGGCGGAAGATACGGAGCCGCTCGGCGTCATTCTCCACAGGAATCCGGTGAACATAATTGTCACCGCTCATGACGCGCGCGCCGATATTGCATTTATTTAAATAGAAGGCTGTAAGGGCGGAAAGACAGGTCTTCCCGGAGCCCGAACCGCCGGAGACCGATATGACGGTCCTTCCGTAGGGGTTCTTTTCCGCTGCGGAAGCAAGAAGTTTTGTGAGGGACGGGAAGAACCTTTCTGCGGCCAAAACCGCCTGATCATTGATATTAATGGAATCACCGGGCATATCCCCCCCCGGGATATCCCGGTAAGTTCCATTATCTTCAGAAAGCGCCGCGGGAACTGCCGCGGCGAGGGCTTCAGCGATCTTTGCGGGCGTTCCGGCGCAGGGTACCAGTCTTTCGTAGTTATTATTCATTATCATCCTTTCCGGAAGATCAATCGGTGGTCTCCCTTGGAATGAGTCTCGGGGGAATGACGGCGTGGACAGGATCTTTCTGTAAAAAGCCGCCCTCTTCCTTTGACTGCCTGATCTCGTCCATGAGGATCGACATCGCAGTATCTACAAGGATATCGACCTGCTGCCCCACTGTGGAAAGCGGGAGCACGGCCTCTCTTGAAGCAGGTGTATTGTCAAAGCCAATAAGTCTGTAGTCTTCAGGAAGCTTTCCGTATGTTCTGAAAAGATAATTCAGAACGACTATGGCCGAGGAATCCGAAAGACAGAAGATCCCCTTCCGCTTGCCGGGGAAGTTGTTTATTATCTTTTCTCTCATTATCTTTTCAATGGAAGTCACCATGGTCTTGTAGTCCGAATCCATTTTGTATTCGAGATATAAGTAGGGTTTTTTGCTGCTTTGGACCGTTTCCACAAAGCCTCTGACGCGCCCGAAAGCGGGAACATCCGTGGCGGTAGGCGAGTTTAAAACAATGAATTCCTCGCAGCCATTCTCGATCAGCATCTTTGCGGCCTGTACTCCGCCCACGTGATTGTCGGTGGAGACGGATGATATGTAGCGGTCCTCACGCTCTATGCCCACTACCGGGATCCCGAAGCGGGCAAGCTCGGATGAAGATAACGTATGGGAAAGGATGATGAGACCTTCGATCCTGTATGCCAGAAGCTCTCGGATATAGCGGCGTTCGCGGCTTTCCGAATCCGAGCCGGAAAGGACCAGGAATTTGTAACCGTATTCGTCATAGGTTTCCACCAGAAGATCCTGGATTGTCTGGTAA
>OMRF01000090.1 GCA_900313435.1 uncultured Lachnospiraceae bacterium
AAAGTAGATCAGAAACAGATGGTGTATTATTCTGAAAAATATGCCAAAAAGCAGAAAGCCGACCGGGACGCAATGATCGCCCGCGCAAACGACCTTATAAAATACCCGAAAAAATATGACAGGGTTACGGCAAAAGGAAGTGCTTCATACGTAAAGAACATCGCCTTTGATAAATCTACCGGCGAGATAATAGAAGGCCGAAGCCTTGAACTTGATATAGAAAAGATCCGGGAGGAAGAGAAATACGATGGCTACTATTCCATCGTAACAAGCGAGCTCAAAATGGCAGATGAGGAAATGAGATGTGTTTACCGCGGACTTGCAAAGATCGAGGATTCCTTCAAGATAACAAAAACCTTTTTTGAATCACGGCCGGTATATGTGAGAACTAATGATCACATAGATGCCCACTTTGCAACGTGTTTCCTTGCTCTGGTTTTAGAGAGGCTTCTTGAACACAAGCTTGGCCATAAATACCCAACAGGCCAGATCATAGACTCGATCAAAAAATACAACTGTACGCACCTTGACGCAAACAACTGGCAGTTCACGTACTACGACGAGGTGATCGACGCCTGTGGAAAGGCTCTTGATATTGAGCTAAAAAAGAAATATAGAACACAACAGGAAATACAAAGGCTTCTTCGATACTGAACATGTGCGCCGGCGCGAAATCTTAATTCAAAGGTTCGCCGTAAGGCGAAGGTTCCAAGTCAGAAGGATGCCGGCAGAAAAAAATATTCATCTTCACCCCCAAGAGACTAATAAGCCATACAGAAGAATCGGCACAATCCCTTACCGTTACTGGGATTGCGCCGGTTTTGCTTCAAAACTTGAGATATTAGCAAACTCACGCTTTTTAGTCAACCGAAAAAAACGCTTTCGCTTTCACTTTCCGTACCAGCCGATACCTTCATCCATCCAGCCCAGCGATTTTAAATTATCCCGTTCCTTTACATCTGCGGTGTAATGATGGGCTCCGGCACCTAAAGCATTTGGATTGTAGAGCCGGTAAAGAGGCGTCTTCTTATCGTCATCCGAATACCAGCCGATATCTTCATCTTTCCATCCTAATTTTATAAGATCATCTCGTTCCTTAGCATCTACGGTGTAATGGTGATCTCCCGCATTCGGGTTGTAGAGGCGGTATACCGGCGTCTTCGACTTTTCAGGCGCATCCCATGCACTGCCCTCATAGATCCACCCCAGGGATGTAAGATTATTTCTCTCCGTAAGATTTGAAGTATAGAAATGCTCTGAACTGTTGGGATTGTACAGTCTAAACATCACTCCTGCAGCAACTTCTTCCTCTTCATCCTCTGTTCCGTTAATGGAAAAGAACTTCACGTCATATTCTACTGTCATTCCGCCGGAAAGCCCCTCTATCTTTACATGATATTTATTTCCGGCTTCATATGTCACATTGTTCGGCCTGAAAATAATACAGCCTGAAAGCCCGTATCCACCATTCTCCACATTAAAGTAACCGTCCGAAGAAGCTTTTGAGACCTTCTTCACTTCGCCGGTATTTGTATTGGACAGTGTAACTATCACCTTTTCAATATCTTCTGCAGTACCGGTACTGTAAGACCAGGGATAATCTGTCCCGAAATACTCTACAGGCGCATTCTGTGCCGGCCACATGGAAACTGTTCCGGTCTTTTTTCCGCTGGTATCAAACGCATACATTGCAGAATATGTACCATAGTAGCTGTTCTCTGCCTTCACAAAGCCAAATCCGGTCTTTCCCATAGTCGGATTCAACACCCAGCGCCTGTGACCTATTCTGTCAATATTACTTTGATCTCCGTCGTTCATATAACCGTACACGACAGTAGATGCAATGTCGGAAAGTCCTGCGGAAAGATTTGAATGGCTTGCTCCCTCGGCGCCCAGATTGTACAGGTCGTCATCCATTCCGGAAGGCTTTGCAGGATAATGTGATAAGCCTCCGTTTAAAGCATTGACAAGGCTCGCCGCCTGCGCAAGAGCCGAATAGTCATCATTCAATGTGACCTCATGTGACAATCCGGCGATATATCGAATCTGATTTACCATATTGAGGCCATCCTGCAGGGATGCCGCGTTGACTTTTCCGGGACTGTACGGCTGAGATGTGGAAGGCATCACACTATACCCCGGCACAGCGAATGTCACAGGATGATCCTTTGCAAACTGCCGGATCTCCTTGATCGTATGCTTTTCAACATTGGGGCTTACGGTCCTTCCTCTGTAGGTATCCTCAATGCCGCCGTCTACCAGATCGTCCATGATCTCATCTACGGAAGTACTTCCGGTAGTATAAGCATAAACTGTCCCGCCGCCGTTCACATATGCGATAAGAGGCGTATAATAAGAAATCCCGTACCCTACTGTCGCACCGACGATCTTACTGTAAACATCCTTGTCATTTCCGGCCCCTAATTTGCTGACATTCAAAACCCTGTTCGGATCCGATTGTTCCGCCGAAGCTTTTATGCTACTCTCATCCTTATCGCTTTTCTCAATTACAAAAACATCCGGCTTTGATCCGGTTAATGAAGGAATGATATCCGAAAAATAGGAGACAGCGTTATCAGTATAGGTATAGCCAAATTGACCATAGATAAAGACCGCGTTTCTTCCCGCGCTTCCGTCAAAAGTCTTCGTTTCCTTTGTCCGCACATCTGTCACGGTAAAGGAATTTCCTGAAAGATCACAATAATTCTTTACAGCCGCATATACCGGATAGTTTTCTCCCTCTGCCCTCACAAATAACGCGGGAATTCCGGTTAAAAAAAGCCCCCCTGCCATAAATAATGCAGTAAGGCGCTTCATAACAGATCTTTTTTTCATCATCTTATATCCTTTCTTCGAAGATCATTCCCCTTCCAACTCCACCCTCTCCTGGGTAATTAGAAGGTCTGACCTTTCTTTTGCAACTTTGCTGCAGTAATCAAGGGTCTTTTCGACCTTTTTCTTCAGTTCCTGGATCAGAAGCGAAAACCTCGGCTCGATGGGCTTCTGAATGAGCACTATCCTGTCGCGGAACACATCCACCCTGCGGATCGACTCATGGGTTCCAAATGCATCAATATCTGCCTGCAGGGTCAGCTCCGACGTGTCGAAAAGCAACTCGGGATTTCTGTCAACAGCAATATCTATCTCATCCGCAAGTCGGAGCACAGCGGAAAGATAAGCCGTCCTTATGACCCCATCTTCCGTTTCAAAAACAGGATATTCCTTCTCATCAAAAAGATCCGTCTTCCTGTGTCCTCTTGAAAGCTGAACTATGGAGAAGACAGCCTCCTCTGAGGGAATATCAAAAAGCTCCCAGTATTTTCTTACGAAAAGGCCGCTCAATTCATTATGAAAATCACGGACTATCCTCTTTTCATCCGCATCCGGATGCTCCCTTAAGTATTCGGAAAGATCAAGTTTTTTTGAAAACTCATCATAATCCTTCTGATTCACACCCATCCCGATATCATGAAGATAACAGGACATAATGAGAACATAGCACTCTATGGCACTTAGGGAATCAACATACGGCCCCATGATCTTGTTTGAATAATCAAGCACATCAAGGCTATGGAGGATCGTATGATCAGTAAAGGTCGGAAATCTCGACCGAAAGCCCTCGAGCATCCCGATAAGAGCCACTATACTGCTCTCCACTCTCCCGTGAAGAGACGGCGAAAGCTCTGCCAGCCTTTTTTCAAGCAGATAATCGTTTTTTGACTTTTGAATGGTTTCCATAGCCCGTTATTTTAGCAGACATGGTCACTTCTGACAATCAGGGGCATGGAGGGCACTAATATTGTCATCTCTTTTGTACAAGGTCCTATATACTATCACAAAGAATAATACCGAATAGATGGCAAGCATCACCTCAACAATATAAATGTTCAGAACCCCTCTCTGATACAAGGCGGCAGGAACGTCGAATAGAGCATGCAAAAGAACAGCCAGAAAGTAATAACCGATCTTTGATCTTCTGACCGCGTTAAACACCAGAATGGACAAACCTATATGCAAAAGGATCGCAAAGGCTCTTTCCACAACGCTCAAAACTCC
>OMRF01000078.1 GCA_900313435.1 uncultured Lachnospiraceae bacterium
GCAAGCGACCACAGTGAAAGCAGGCTCAGATTAAATGCTGCTGGGATAAAAGACGGGCTGGATGCGTTTTTCGGACTGTAAGCACCGGCTTTCTGTTTATGGAGCCATCTCGGGAGTATTTGAAGCTAATATTCTGATTGAATAAAGAAGCAGGAAAATGGTAAAATATTAAAGTAATTATGGCAGCATTGGCGGGGACAACAACAAAGAAAGGAAAAAAGTATGAAGGTATTTTACGGAACAGGTTCATCAGGACGGGTCAGGGATGCTGTGAGCGGGTTAAGCAGTCCTAAGCTTATCATCATGACAGCTACTGCGGATTACTTTGAGAGCTGTGTTGCAGAGCTCGAGAGTCTTTTTCCGGGGATCCCAAGTATCGGATGTATTGCGATGGGGTACAACAAGAATGTTCTGGAAAAAGGGGTATCAATAACTGCTTTTACAGACGGAGTGACATGTGCTGCGGGTGTTCTGGAGAATGTATCCAAGACGCCGGCTAAGTTTATATCCAGACTGCAGGGGGATCTTAAGAAAGTTAATCCCGGCAGGAATGATACGGCGCTGATCGATTTCTGTTCAGGTAATGATGCCGGTGTAATGAATACATTGAATCTTCTTTTGAAAAAATATAATCTGCAGCTGATGGGAGCAACCGGAGATGCAGGTAAAGTCGCTGCCAACGGCCGGATATATGAGGACGGCATGGCTTATGCCGTTATAAAGAACAATACCGGCAAGGTTAAGGCTTATAAGGAAAATATCTACAAGCCTGCAAGCGATATATCACTCCTTGCGTCAAAGACGGACAAGAGCAGATACTACATAGGAGAACTTAACGGACGGCCTGCAAAGCAGGTATACATGGAGATTGCGGGCTGCACAGAAAAGGCGATTGAGAAGCAGACCTTTGTAAATCCTCTCGGCAAGAAGATCGGTGATGACATATGCATCGTTTCGCTAAAGGGAGTAGAGGGAAACGGATTGACCTGCTACCGTCAGGTTAATGATTCGGATATACTGACGCTTCTTGCAATGCGTGATCCCATGGAAGTGGCGGCAGATACTTTGAATTCGATAAAAAATGATTTCAGATCCGTATCGGCGGTTTATTCTGTTAACTGTGTATTCAGATATCTTGTGCTTCAGGACAAGGGTGAACTGAATAATTACCTTGGCGCGATAGCATCACTCGGTACATCCTGCGGGCTTATCGGGTATGGCGAGCACTATAACGGACAGTTTGTGAACCAGACAATGACCTGCGTGGTATTTGAATGATAGGAGGATGCTGACTATGGGATTATTTAGTAAAAACAAGGCTGTAAATCAGACCGCAGTAAAAGTAAGTGACGGTTACGATATCGAGAATGATAAGAATGCCATCGCGTATATTTCTGAATCTATTACATACTGCAGGAAGGAACTGGTAAATAATGAGGTAGAGTCGCTTACAGAACTCAAAAAGATGTCGGATACCTTCGAAGTCATACTGACATATAACCAGGAACTTAAGAATGAGATCAATGATTTCAGTGCCGTATTTTCAAATGTTAACGATACGACCATGCGTCTTGAAGATGTTAAGGAAGAAATCACTGACAGTGTCAGGGCTGCACAGAATAAGCTTGAGCAGATGAAGCAGAATTCAAATGAAGTAAAGCAGAGCTTTGAGGAAATGGAGACCAGCTTTGAGGGCTTTAAGGGATCTGTTGATGAAATATCCGGTTATATGCAGGATATTGTGGGCATTGCCTCCCAGACAAATCTGCTGGCTCTGAATGCTTCAATTGAAGCGGCGAGAGCAGGAGAGGCGGGCCGGGGATTTGCGGTAGTGGCGGAAGAAGTCAGAAAACTTGCAGATGAGATCAAGGTGCTCATCGAGCAGGTAAATAAGTCCATAGCTACGGTTGATGTAGAGAGTGAGAAAATGTCCAGAAGTATCCAGGTGTCACTTGATAATCTTGACAGCAGCATTGCTACCGTGGACGAAGCCTATGTCACCTTCGAGAATATCATAACAAGTACCGGTAAATCCGATGAAGTGCAGGAAAGCATTCGGGTGGCTACCGGAGAGGCTTCCGAACAGATCGGTGTCATTGAGAATAAATTCGATGATATCAGCAACGACTGCAACCGTTTGATGGAACAGCTTGAAAAAGTTAATTCACTGGGAACCACTAAGAGTGGCGTGTTTGAAAATATCGATAATCTTGTTTCCCAGCTCGATCCTATCGTGAAGGATATGCACTGATCTGTTTTAAGTGATATCCATAAACTGTAATGAAGTAATTTACAAGTGGCATCCTCAGGCTGA
>OMRF01000063.1 GCA_900313435.1 uncultured Lachnospiraceae bacterium
AGAAGTCCATCGCCAACGGTATCGATGTCATCAGGATATTTGACTGTCTGAACGATCTTCGTAATCTCGAGACTGCGGTAAAGGCCACCAAGAAAGAAGGCGGTCACGCGCAGATAGCTCTTTCCTATACGCTGGGAGATGCCTATACACTTGAATACTGGTCCTCCCTTGCAAAGGAGATAGAATCACTCGGCGCCGATTCGATCTGCATCAAGGATATGTCAGGTCTTCTTGTTCCGAAGGCGGCATCCGAGCTTGTGGGTGCGCTCAAGAAGTCCACAAAGCTGCCGATAGAGCTTCACAACCATTACACCTCGGGTGTATGCTCAATGACCCTTATGAAGGCAGTTGAGGCCGGCTGCGATATCATCGATACCGCCATGTCGCCCTTCGCTATGGGAACATCTCAGGCGGCCACAGAGGTTATGGTGGAAGCCTTCAAGGGAACGGAATATGACACGGGACTTGATCAGACTCTGCTTGCACAGATAGCTGATTACTTCAGACCTATCCGTGAAAAGTATATCAAGAACGGCCTTATGTCTACAAAGGTCATGGGTGTTAATATCAAGACCCTTCTATATCAGGTTCCCGGCGGAATGCTCTCGAATCTTGTCAATCAGCTCACAGAGCAGCATAAGCTCGACAAGCTCGAGGAGGTTCTCGAGGAGGTTCCGAGGGTGAGAAAAGATCTTGGCGAGCCGCCGCTTGTTACCCCTTCCTCACAGATAGTCGGTACTCAGGCGGTCTTCAACGTGTTGATGGGCGAGAGGTACAAGGTTGCTACTCAGGAGACAAAGGATATCCTGCTCGGCAAGTATGGAAAGACCGTAAAGCCCTTCAATCAGGAGGTCGTTGACAAGGTTCTCGGGGATGACAAGAAGAATGCCATTACCTGCAGGCCGGCAGATCTCCTTGACCCGCAGCTTCCGGAGATGGAAAAGGCTGTGGCTGAATGGAAGGAGCAGCCTGAGGATACGCTTTCCTATGCGTTGTTCCCCCAGGTCGCTACTGAATTCTTCAAATACAGAAGGGCGCAGGAAACAGGGGTTGATCCCGCGCATTACGACAAGGAAAACGCTTCCTACCCTGTATAATGAAATTCTGATCTTAGAAGGCGTGCTTATTTCGGTTCCAATTTACCGTAAGGCACGCCTTTTTCAATGATAAGGGGAACTTCATGCCGAAAAACGACAGACTGATAGATGGATTCTATTTTGAAACGGATGCTCTTTATGAGGAGGCTCATAAGGAAAAGCTTGCCGTGGCATATCTCGCAAAACAGGTCGATCTTACAGACAATAAGCAGGCTTTGCGTCTTTATCAGCAGGCTGTTTCCCAAAAGCTCTTTTCTACAGTTATCGGGCTTTCCTTTCTACGCGACCTTGAGCTAAGGCTGAAAAAAGATGCGAGCATACCGAAGGACCAGATAATACCCGTCCCGATTTCGGCCGGGGAGAACCCCTCATCAAATATCGCCCCGCCAGAGGATAAACCTCTTAAAAAGCAAAAGGAAAAGAAGGTCAGGGAAAGACCGGAAAAAGAAAGATACCCCTTCGATGAAAAGTCGGAGGCCGGAAAGTACAGAAGACGCTTTCACGGAGCGCTGGCCTTTATCATCATACTCCTCATCACGATAGGCGTAATGTTCTTTATCACTCTTTCTTCGGATCTTCCCACGATAGTGAACTACAGGACGAGACTCAACAACGAGTATGCCTCATGGGAGGAGGAGCTGAAGGAGAGGGAGGCCGCCCTTGACCTTCGGGAGAAGGAACTTATGGAAGCTGAGAGGATGGATCAGAAAAGTCTGGTATCGGAGTGAGAAATGAGTGACAGAAAGATACTCGTCGTAGATGATGAGAGCAGGATAAGGAAGCTTTTAAAGGATTATCTTCGCCGGAGCGGCTATGAGGTGCTTGAGGCTTCGGACGGGGAAGAGGCCCTGTCAGTATTCTACAAAACAAAGGATATCTCCCTCATTATCCTTGATGTGATGATGCCGCGTATTTCAGGTTGGGAGGTTCTTAAGGAGATAAGGGAAAGCTCAAAGGTTCCGATCATCATGCTGACCGCAAAAGGTGAGGAGGAGGACGAACTGAACGGCTACTCCCTCGGAGCGGATGAATATATCTCAAAGCCCTTCAGTCCCAAGATCCTTGTTGCGAGGGTAGAGGCTGTTCTTCGCAGGAGTGCGGGCGAAGAGACAATGGTCATAGAAAGGGACGGGATCAGGATAGATGAAAACGCCCACGAAGTGACGGTAGACGGAAAGAGCGTGGAGCTTTCCGTAAGGGAATATGACCTCCTGAAATATTTCCTGAACAATCCCGGTGTTGCTCTTTCAAGAGAGAAGATATTGAACAGCGTCTGGAACTATGATTATTACGGTGACGCGCGTACCATAGACACACATGTGAAAAAATTAAGGAGCAAGCTCTTTGACAAGGGAGATCTCATAAAGACGATCTGGGGGGTCGGCTACAAATTCGGTTCCGTACAGTAAGAAAAGGGCATTTGATCATCATCCCATGAAGGAAAACCTGAAGAAAAAAGTAACCTCGATCCGAACCCATATCATCCTTGTGATCGTCTTTGTCTGCGCTGTCACGATAATGGCAAGCCTTTTCATGAACAGTGTGTTTTTGAAGAAGGTTTACCTCAAGGACAGGATGGACGGCATGCTCTCGGCTTTCAATTCGATTTATGAGGCGGGGCTTGATCAGAGCCTTTATGACCAGGACTTTGCCTCCGAGCTTGAGGGGGTGTCCCTTCGCTATAATGTGGATATCATAGTCTCATCTCCCAACGGAGCAGTCCTCATCACGACCAAGAGCGAAGGTGGACAGCTTCTTTCAAGGATGATGAAGAGGATGTACTCGATGCTCTTCTCCGGAAAGGATGAGGAGAAAAAACAGATCCTCTATTCCGAAGACAACCTCTCGATAGAGCAGTTTCATGACAGTGAGATGAAATCCGATTTCCTAATACTGTGGGGGACGCTCTTTGACGGCAACATTCTTTTCATGCAATCCGGCATCGAGCCGATGGAGACCTCTGCCAATATCGCAAACAGGCTCGTGCTTATCACGGGGATCATTTCGATATTCATAGGACTGATAGTCGCGTATATGCTCGGAAGAAGACTGACAAAGCCCATCATGGAGCTTTCGGATCTTTCAAAAAAGATGGCATCCCTCGATTTTGACGCGAGATATGTGACCAGGGATGTACCAAATGAGATAGACATACTCGGCGATAACATGAACGTGATGTCGGAGAAGCTTGAAAATACGATACTTGAGCTTAAGAAGGCGAACATAGACCTTCAGAACGACGTAGAGAAGCTGAATGAGACGGACAGGAAACGAAGAGAGTTCCTCTCAGCGGTCTCACATGAACTGAAGACACCTCTTTTTCTCATACAGGGCTATGCAGAGGGGCTTTCCGATGGTATATCGGACGATCCTGAGGACTGGAAGTTCTATTCCGATGTCATAAAGGATGAAGCCGGAAAGATGAACGTGCTGGTGAACGACCTTCTTTCACTTGACAGGCTTGAGGAAGGGAAGACAGATTTTATCATAGAAAGGTTCGATATCGTCCCGGTCATCAATTCGCTCATAGAGAAAAACAGAAAACCGCTTTCAGACGGCGGGATAAAGGTTGATTTTGACGGGGAAACGCCCTTCTATGTGATCTCTGATGAGTTCTATACCGGGCTGATGATAGAAAATTATTTTTCAAACGCAATTCACCACGTGAAGGGCGATGAAAAGATAATAACAATAAGCCTTAAGAAAACAGAAGATAAAAAGGCCCGTGTCTCCGTGAAAAATACCGGGGACAATATTCCCGAGGAAGCATTGCAGCACCTCTTTGAAAAATTCTACAAGGTGGACAAATCTCGCTCCAGGGAGTACGGCGGCTCGGGAATAGGGCTTTCTCTTGTAAAGACGCTTTCCGAAAAGCTCGGCGCAGGCTGCGGAGTTAATAATCTGCCCGATGGAGTCGAGTTCTACTTTGACCTTGACTTCTGAAAAAATGTTGAATATTGAACATAAGAATGATAAAGTAATCCTATGAAAAAAAGAGTCCTAAGCCTTCTACTGTCTATATCGATCGCTTTTCCTCTGACAGGCTGTACAATGATGACACCGCTTACAGCAGAGGAAGAGAAGGACATAGCGCTCTACGCGGCCGCCGCGGTCTCAAAATACAATGTCAAGCAGCCCGAGGGCGTCTGTTTTGTCACGAACGAGGTCGAGAGGAAATATGACGAGGCTGAAAAGGCGAGAGAGGAAGAGCGCAAGAGAAGGGAAGAGGAAAGAAAAGCCATCGAGGAGGCTGAGAAGAACAAGGACCATAAGCCTGACTCAAGTGGGAGCAGCTCCGGTCAAGGCAGTTCTTCCGGCGGAGAATCCGGTTCGAGCGGTACATCCGCACAGAATCCTCCCGAGCCTTCGGCAAAGGAGATCACGCTCACGGAGCTTATAGCAGAGGACTCAGTCAGATTTTCTGTTTCAAAGACCGAGGTTATAGATCATTATACCGTGGAAGGTGTTCTTGATCTTTATCCCGGAAAAGGGAGAGGCTATTTTATGGTTACCGTGACTGCTGTGAACAGCGGTGCTGCGGGGAAGGATATCGATCTTGCCGCAAAGGGACTGAAATACAGCTGCACCATAGGTGACAAGGCTGTTATGTCAAGCGGGAATGGTTTTCTTCCGAACGATATGAATAGCTGGGCAGGAAATATACCCGCAGGCGGAACAAAGGAGTTACTTCTGCTGTTTCCCTTTGACAATAGTGTGTTAGAAAATACTTCGTCCTTTACACTGAAGGCGATGAAGGATGGAGATATATATAGGATCACGGAGTAATCAATTCTTTTGGGGGAGGCTTATTGAATGGACACAAACATCTTACTTGAGACCGGTACGAATGAGCTTGAGATACTGGAATTTAGGGTTGCCAACAATTTCTACGGGATCAATGTCGCGAAGATCAGGGAGATACTGACATATCAGCATGTAACTCCCGTTCCGAACTCGCATCCTTTCGTAGAGGGGATCTTCATGCCGAGGGATACCATCATTTCCGTCATCAACCTCAGGAAATGCTTGGGATATGAGGATCTTCCGGAAGGCAAGGGGCTTTTCTTCATCACGAATTTCAACAACCTGAACACGGCCTTCCATGTTGACGAGGTTCTCGGCATCCACAGGGTTTCATGGGAGGAGATCAATACCCCGGATTCTACCATCAGTGCAGAGGATTCAGGCGTTTCGACAGGCGTGATCAAGTTTGACGGACATCTCGTTGTCATCCTTGATTTTGAAAAGATCGTTTCAAATATCAATCCCGAAACAGGTCTTAAGGTCTCTGACATGGACGGCTATGTGCAGAATGAGGAGAAGGATCGTTCTCTTTCACCCCTTGTCATCGCCGAGGACTCACCGCTTCTTTCAAAGCTTATCGTTGACTGCCTTAAGAAGGCGGGATATACGAACCTTCATGTTTTCCCGAATGGAAAAGAAGCATGGGATTATCTCTGCGAGGAGAATGCCGCAGGTAAGGTTCAGAATGATGTTCACTGCATCATCACTGATATAGAGATGCCTCAGATGGATGGACACAGGCTTACAAAGCTTGTTAAGGAATCTGAAAAGATGAAGCCTATTCCTGTTATCATCTTTTCATCCCTCATCAACGATGACATCAGAAGGAAGGGCGAGTCAGTGGGAGCGGATGCCCAGCTTACAAAGCCCGAGATCGGAAAGCTTGTTGAGGCGGTCGATTCGCTGGTAGACAAGTACGAGAAGAGATAAGGCATCCGGAGGATGGCTTTGCCCAACGAAGAGGATTATCTTGACGGACTTTTAAGTTCGATCACACAAAAAAAATCTGATATTGAAGAGCAAAAATCTCGTGAAGAGTCGGATATCAAAAAAAAGTATCAGGACAGCACGAGACTTAGCCCAGATGACGATTTCTTAAAAGAAACCGGGCTTTCTGACTATCGGCCTTCTGCAGTTGACAGGAAAAACTTAAGGCAGGCCTTTTCGGAGTCCGGTTTTCTTTCTGACTTTGAAAAAACCTTAACTGACGGCACTGCAGATGACTTCATAAGAAGCTTTGAAGCGGAACTGGAGGACGACGAGCTTTCAGGCAACAGTTCCGAGGCAGAGCTTTCAGCCTTTCTGGATGATGATAAAAAGCCTGCTCCCACGAAGAATCCTTCAAATACCCAGG
>OMRF01000394.1 GCA_900313435.1 uncultured Lachnospiraceae bacterium
AATATATACTAAGCCCTGTGCCCTCCGATCAGGCCATTCCGAAGCCGCGTGGTCCCGCAGTCAAGAAGATCCATCCCGAGGAGCACCGAATTGTTCCCGAATTTATTTTTAAGCGATATGACTCCCTCCTGAAGCGCCCTATCCTTCCACGCCTTTTCCGCGTCATGGAAAAAAGATAATTGTGCACTGTCGCGCGGGCGTACGTTTTCAAAGGATATCCCGATCCGCCTTATGGCGATGCCTTTTTCCACCTTTTCAAGGTAAAGTCTTTCAAGCGCTTCCGTAATGATCCGCCTCGAATCCGTCGCCGCAGGAAGGTGTACACTGCCGGCGGCATAACTTTTAAGTAAAGACGGATCCGATTCCACCATCTTCTCGCTGAAATGCTTCGCATATGATGAAAATCCTTCCGAATATCCCACAAAGAGCCCAAGGTCCTCCGTGACAAGTCCTGCGTCAGTAAGGTCAAGGGTCAGCGCATCTACCATCTCCTTCAATACTATGAGCCCCTCTTCATGATCATAATCCCGAAACAGCACTTGATTTGAGGAGAGGGAATGGGCGGGACTTTTGTAGGACTTGATCTCCTCCATCGTAACCGTCTCTATCCCGAATGCATGGTCTATGAGATAAGACGCATTCCTGCCGAGCAGTTTCAAAAGAAGCTTTCTGTCCGCCCGTCTGATGTCGTCCATCGTAAATATCCCGACTGAATTGAGCCGCCTTTCGGTCCCGCGTCCTACCATCCAAAAATCCCGCAGCGGCCGGTGCTCCCCAAGCTTCCTGATATATTCTTCCTCATCAAGCTGCGCTCTGAATCCGGGAGAATGCTTTGCCATGATATCCATCGCTACCTTTGCAAGATATAGGTTCGTTCCCATCCCGCAGGTGGAGGTGATGCCTGTCGTCTCCCTGACATCCGCCTGTATCATTTCGGTAAGCTGTGGAATGTCCATATTGTAAAGCTTTCTGTAGGGCTCACCATCGAAGAAGGCCTCGTCTACTGAATATACGTGTATATCTTCCGGAGCAAGGTATTTCAGGTATATAGAGTATATCCTTGCGGAATAATCAATGTACAGCTGCATCCTGGGCATGGCCTTGATATACTCGAGATTTTTCGGTATCTCAAAGACCCGGCAGCGGTTTTTTACGCCGAGGCTCTTCATATGCGGAGATACGGCAAGGCAGATAGTCCCGTTCCCGCGCGTCTCATCGCATACCACGAGATCCGCCGTCAGCGGATCGAGCCCCCGCTCTACGCACTCAACGGAAGCGTAGAAGGATTTCAGGTCTATGCAGAAATAACGGAGTTTTTCCCTGTCCATTGCCCTCGCCTCAAAATAACAGATGATTGGTGAGACTAATATACCACCTGACTTTTCAAAAAGCAAACACTTGTTCGATAAATTGTCGTTGTAAATATTACCGAAAACACGCTATATTATCTGTAAAAATCGTAAGGAGGATCCTGATGGGGATCGAGGTCACAACGCTCTGCTATATAGTAAGAGGCGATGAGGTCCTGATGCTTCACCGCACGAAAAAGAAGAGTGATCTGAATGAAGGGAAATGGATAGGAGTCGGCGGACACGTGAAGGCCGGAGAGTCGCCATATGACTGCGTAAGGCGGGAGACTCTGGAGGAGACGGGGCTTACATTGCAAAGTCTTTCCTTTCGCGCGGTCATTACCTTTGTATATGGGGATGTCACCGAGTACATGATGCTGTTTTCGTCCGATTCCTTTTCAGGAGAACTGAAGGACTGTGACGAAGGAGTCCTTGAGTGGAAGAAAAAGGAAGAAGTTTTTGACCTTCCGATCTGGGAGGGCGACCGGAAATTTCTTCCCCTCCTCTTTTCGGATGAACCCTTCTTTTCAATGAAGCTGTCCTATGATAATGAAGGGCGCCTCATCCTTGCGCAAAAGGAAACTTCCTGACACAGATCAAATGTTAGAGAAATGGAGAAGATGAAATGATCGAAGATCTTGAGAAAGAGGTAATAGAAAAGATAAGTCCCGTCATCAGAGAATGCGGAAAGCTGATGCTTGCGGCAAAGGAAGAAAACATAAGCTCATCCACAGAGGAGAAGGGATCGAGACATAATCTCGTCACGAAATATGACAAGCTGATCCAGGAAAAGCTTAAAAACAAGCTTTCAGAGATAATGCCGTCAGCCCTCTTTCTTGGCGAGGAAAACGAAAAGCAGCCTGATATACGAAACGGCTATGCCTTTATCGTTGATCCCATCGACGGCACGAGCAATTTCATAAAGGGGCTTGACACCTCCTGCATCTCGATAGGGATGACATATGACGCCGTGCCCGTGTGCGGCATCATTTACAATCCCTACAAGGACGAGCTTTTCACCGCGGCAGAGGGGAAGGGCGCATATCTTAACGGAAAGCAGATACATGTTAATAATGACGCCATCGAAGACGGTCTCGTAGCTTTCGGAACGGCACCGTATAATCCCGAGCTTTCGGAAAAGATGTTTTCCATGATAAAGTCATATTTTGGAAGATGCCTTGACATCCGGCGCTTCGGTTCGGCAGCCCTCGATCTTTGCGATCTTGCTGCGGGACGCACCTGCCTTTACATAGAGCCTCTGGTCGCTCCCTGGGATGTCTGCGCAGGCACGATCATAGTGCGGGAAGCAGGCGGAACGGTTACCGACCTCGACGGAAACGAGCTCCAATTTCTCACAAAGACATCGATCAAAGCATCAAACGGCGTTGCATAGCCGCCCGTGTAAAAAGACAGGAAATAAAAGGGGAGGTAGATTATGAGGAAAAAACGATCACTTGCGATGATACTTATCATAGCAATGGTATTTTGTCTTATGCCGGTGGCATTTGCGGGAAGGGCAGAGGCTGCGGAAAGCCTTGTTGCCTATTAAGCTTACAAGATTTATGGAATAAGAGATGCGGCAGACAAGGAAACTGAATCTTTTCAGTCGAGGATTACAGTTATAGTAGATCCCAACACCATGAAGGCGGACGTTACCTTTAAAAGAACCGATCAGTACGGGAAGCCTTTAGATTATGAAAAAATAAAAGACGATGATGCATATCAGGAGCATAAGG
>OMRF01000097.1 GCA_900313435.1 uncultured Lachnospiraceae bacterium
CCGGCATTTCGGGTTATCTTTATGTCTGAAAGGAAAAGCAAATGATAAAGGATGATCTGTCAAAAATCGTAAGCAGTGCAAGGGAAAAGATATTATCCTCGCTCGACTCTTCCGTGCTGAACGACATACGGGTTTCCGTACTCGGGAAAAAGGGCGAGCTTACTTCGATCCTGAAGGGGATGAAGGATGTCCCCGAGGAAGAAAGGCCGACAATAGGCGCTCTTGTAAATGACGCGAGAAAGGCTATAGAGGACGCTCTTGCCGAGAAGAGAAAGGCTCTGGAGGCACTCGAACTTTCTGCGAGGCTTTCAAGGGAGAGCATTGATGTGACACTTCCCGCGAAAAGGCTTCAGAAAGGGCATACCCACCCTGATACCCTCGCTCTTTCGGAGATAAAGAGGATCTTTACCGGGATGGGCTACGAGGTGGTCGACGGACCGGAGATCGAGCTTGATTATTATAATTTTGAGGCACTGAACATACCGGAGGGGCATCCGGCGAAGGACGAGCAGGACACCTTTTATATCAACAAGGAAATACTGCTTCGGACCCAGACCTCGGGAGTTCAGGTGCGGCAGATGGAAAAGAAGAAGCCGCCCATCAGGATGATTGCACCCGGTCGTGTTTTCAGGGCAGATGAGGTGGATGCCACGCATTCTCCGGTCTTCCATCAGGTCGAGGGAATGGTGATAGACAAGGGAATAAGGTTTTCAGATCTGAAGGGAACGCTTGAGGACTTCGCAAAGAAGCTATTTGGCGAGGAAACGAAGGTCAAATTCAGGCCTCATCATTTTCCTTTCACAGAGCCCTCCGCTGAGATGGATGTGAGCTGTTTCAAATGCGGCGGGAAGGGCTGCCGCTTCTGCAAGGGTGAGGGCTGGATCGAGATCTTAGGCTGCGGGATGATGCACCCGAAGGTCCTTTCCATGAGCGGTGTCGATCCGGATGAGTACTCCGGCTTCGCCTTTGGTCTCGGACTTGAGAGGATAGCACTCCTCAAATATGAGATCGATGATATGAGGCTTTTGTACGAGAACGATATGAGATTTCTTTCCCAGTTTTGATCTTCACAGGAGGTCTTTATAAATGCGTACTTCATTTGAATGGATAAAGAGCATGGTCCCCGGGCTGACTGATGACCCGAAGGAATACTCGGACAGGATGACCATGTTCGGACAGAAGGTTGAGTTTTACACCGATCTTTCAAAGGATCTTGAAGGCATAGTGATAGGCCAGATCCTTTCCATCACTCCCCATCAGGATTCCGATCATCTTTCAATCTGTCAGGTCGATGTAGGGAAGGATGAACCTATACAGATAGTCACCGGAGCCACAAACATGAAGGAACAGGACAAGGTGCCGGTAGTGCTTGACGGCGGTCGTGTCGCCGGAGGTCATGACGGAACAAAGACTGAGGGCGGGATCAAGATCAAAAAGGGAAAGCTTCGCGGTGTCGAGTCAAACGGCATGATGTGCTCTATTGAAGAGCTTGGGAGCTCAAGGGATCTCTTTCCCGACGCGCCGGAGGAAGGTCTTTATATACTCCCTGCCGATGCGCCTGTCGGCGATGATGCGGTAAAGTACCTGGGGCTTGATGACAAGGTCATTGAGTATGAGATCACGGGAAACAGGGTGGATTGTTTTTCGGTCCTTGGAATAGCAAGGGAGGCAGCCTGCGCCTTTTCACTTCCCTTTAGCCCTTCGCCCATAAAGGAAACGGGGAACGGCGGAAACTGCGCTGATGATATTTCCGTTACTATTGAAAATAATGATCTTTGCAAGCGCTTTGTGGCCCGGGAGATCAGGAACGTGCATATCGGTCCTTCACCGGAATGGATGCAAAAGAGGCTCCGTTCCCAGGGGATCCGCCCCATCAACAACATAGTCGATATCACGAATTATGTCATGGAAGAATACGGGCAGCCCATGCATTCCTATGATTACGCTCAGATCGCGGGAAAGCAGATAATAGTAAGAACCGCGAAAGCGGGTGAAAACTTTACGACACTTGACGGGGCTTCTCACGAGCTTGATCCCGATGTTCTTTTGATATGCGACGGGGAGAAGCCTGTAGGCCTTGCCGGAATAATGGGCGGCGAGAACTCCATGATCACGGATGATGTTACTACGGTTCTTCTTGAAGCTGCGACCTTTGACGGTACGAATATCAGAAAGAGCGCAAAACGCCTCGGAATGAGGACCGAAGCCTCCGGTATGTTTGAAAAGGGGCTTGATCCAAACAATGCAATCCTTGCCATGAACAGAGCCTGCGCCCTTGTTGAGGAGATAGGCGCCGGAGAGGTTGTCGCAGGGACAGTAGATGTCTACAAGGAAGAAAGAAAGCCCGTTACCATACCCTTTGAACCGGAGAGATACAATGCCTTTCTTGGCACGGACATTTCTACTGATGAGATCGCATCATACTTTGAAGCGGAAGAGCTTCTTGTTGACAGGGAAAAGAAGACAGTCACGATCCCGACCTTCCGTCAGGATCTCCTTTGCTTTGCCGATCTTGCCGAGGAAGTGGCACGTTTCTTCGGTTACGACAGGATACCGGTGACTGCTCCCAAGGGTGAAGCGCTTTCGGGCGGCGTCTCGGAGGAAGCGGAGGTCATTGAAACAGCAAGGGTATCGGCCCTCAAATACGGCTTTTCCGAAGCCATGTGCTTTTCATTTGAAAGTCCCAAAGTCTATGACAAGCTTCTTCTTTCAGAGGATGACGAAAGAAGAAATGCCATAAAGATAATGAATCCCCTTGGTGAGGATTACTCCATCATGCGGACCCAGACAGTGAATTCGATGCTTGAGTCGCTTTCGCTCAATTCCTCAAGGAGAAATCCCGACGCAAGGCTCTTTGAGATTGGAAAGATATATATTGCAAAGGATCTTCCTCTCAAAGAACTTCCTGACGAAAGAAAGGTCCTTACTCTCGGGTTTTACGGAAAAGGTGACTTCTTCGATATGAAGGGCGTTGTTCTTGATTTCCTCGAAAGTGCAGGGATTAAGGAAGATATTGTATTTGAAGCAAAAGCAGATCATCCCTTCCTTCACCCCGGAAGAAAGGCGGATATCAAGCTTTCTGAAGAAAGCTTAGGTTTCCTCGGAGAGGTTCATCCCACGGTCCTTTCAACTTACGGGATAAAGGAGAAAGCTTATATAGCCTGTATCGACCTTAAAAAGGTATTGGAAAAACGTGAACCTTCCCTGAGATATGAGGCAATAGGTAATTTCCCGGCTTCCACAAGGGATCTTTCGCTCGATGTTCCGAAGGATATCACGGCAGGAGAGATAGAGTCGGTATTCAAAAAATACGGAACGAAGAATCTTGAGAACTTCTCACTCTTTGACATCTATGAAGGCGAGCAGGTGAGGGAAGGCAGAAAGTCTATGGCTTACAGTCTTGTCTTCAGGGCGTCTGACAGGAGCCTTTCAGATGATGACGTGAACCCGGCCATAGAAAAGATACTGAAAGGGCTCTCCGATATAGGGGTTGAGCTGAGGAAATAATTATCAATGAACGTAAGTGATTTCGACTACGACCTTCCCAAAGAGCTCATCGCCCAGGATCCCCTTGAAAAAAGGTCTGATTCAAGGCTCATGGTGCTTGACAAAGAAACGGGCGATATAGAGCACAGACGGTTTTTTGAGATCTCATCCTTTCTTCGCCCCGGGGACTGCCTGGTACTTAACAATACAAGGGTGATCCCCGCAAGACTTATCGGGGTAAGGGAAGGAACCGGCGCAAAGGTTGAGATACTGCTCTTAAAAAGACTATCCGGCGACTCCTGGGAAACCATAGTGCGCCCCGGAAAGAAGCTTCTGCCGGGGAATACAGCCTCTTTCGGAGACGGAAGGCTGAAAGCGCATATTGATTCGGTTACAGATGACGGCGGCAGGATAGTTTCTTTTTCATATGATGGCATATTTGAGGAAGTCCTTGATTCTCTCGGAGAGATGCCTCTTCCCCCGTATATCACCCACAAACTGAAGGACAAAG
>OMRF01000004.1 GCA_900313435.1 uncultured Lachnospiraceae bacterium
AACAGTTGCTGCGCAAGCCTTAAAGTTCTTGATTTCTTACGCACACATGCATTGATGAAAAGTATCATATGTCACCTCCGATGTGGATTACCTTCAATTACTTTCTTATACGGCATCAACATTCCCTTTGTCATGGCGTCTGCTCCGATTTTCTTAGCAAGCTTCTTATTGTTCATCAGGGCACCCACAAGGTACATCCCCAGTATCTTCCCCTTGTTCTTCTGGGGAAAATCATAAAAGCCGTGTTTCTTATAGAATCGGTGGTCTTCCCGCATCATCCCCTGCATCGTATATATCAGGTCCCTGAATATCTTAAGTCCGCCCACACCATAGAAGTTAGCAGGCTGACGGTATTGCTTTTCCAACGCAAAGTCAAGCTCGGCAGCAAGTCTGTCTATATTCCTGTCCGTATCACCTTCATTAACGGCTATGGCTGCAAGATAATTGCCTCCCACCTGGGCCCTTGCTTCAATAAGGGTCTTAAGGTTCTGCTCCAGACTCAGGTGTCCGTCTATCAGGTATCCGACCGGTTTGCCCATCGTCACTGTCCTGTGGCCGTTACAGAACTGTCTGTCATCGAACATCTTAAACCTGTATCCCATGGAATGATCCTTTATCGTAAACGCATAGACCGTTGCATCTGCAGTCTGGATCTTTTCCCTGAGAAGGACATCGAAACCATCCCTGTATATACATCTACCGTCAGAAGCACAGTTAAAGCATCCAATACAGCCTCCGGCAAACGGAAAATCATTAAGATTGACTACTTCCGATCCATATGGCAAAACCCTGCGAAAACGTTCTATCATGCTCTTTATCACGGTATCTTCTTCCGAATGATCTGTAACGATGACCACCCTCTTACTCTTGACCCTTCCCTGACAAGCGTGTTCCAAAGTCGCAATGTTCAGCTTATTGTCTGATCTTACCGGCTCCGGCCCTTCATAATGATCGTTCTTAACAGACCAAAGGACATGGCGGAAGAAATCACGTGCCTCTTTCTGTCCCTTTTTATTAAGCAGGTCTTCCATATCCGCAGACAGACCACGGATATATTTAAGTTTGAGGTCGAGACAGTTTTCGCGTATGAACTCGTGAGCCGTTGTATCATAAAAGTGTTTGGACGTTGAAACCTGTGTTACGTATTTACCGGACAGATCAATCCCCTTTTCCTTTATGAGTTCAATGAAGCGATGGAGCTGCGATGGTACCAGAAATGTATAGACAGGATAACAGAATACGATAATATCCGCCGATAACAGCTTCTGTTCTGTATCGGAGAAGTCCTTTTCAATGGCTTTTATCCTTTGTCCCGGACTAATATATTCAAAGCTGTGTTTGGGGTAGTATTTCTGAATATACAGCATTGTCTGCAAAGTTATGCTGTCATCTCCTGACGGCGATCCGTTTATTATAAGTATCTTCATATGTCATTCTCCCATATCCTCAATATGACCCCCGGGCCTCGGTTTTGGACCCCCGGGACTGTCCCGGGGGTCCAAAAGCCTCCCATTATTTTTTCTTCAACACCGCTAATGCCGCATAGTGCAAGATATCAAACTGCTCCGGCGCGATTTGATCGAGCAGTTCTCTATGCTCAACATCCCATTTTTCCAGTTCCGCCTCTGACAATGACGCGCCCACCCCCCGGCAGGCTCTCATTCTTCCGTGCCATGACTCTTTGGTAAACGGCACCATCAGATCATACTCCTCATGATCTTCCATTACGAAATGATCATAAGTAATATCCGGGATCCAGATCGGATGCTTTGTTTCTCCTGCGCCGGACCACTTGGGATTATATTTCAGCACAAGGCCTTCACTGGCCCCTGCGATCTTGTCATCAAACGGAAGCCATGCCATATATAATATCAGAAGCTTACCACCTGATCTCAAAAGACCTGCAAGTTTTGGCATAACCTTTTCATGATCAAAATACCAGAAACACTGGCAGGCAGTGATGACATCAAAAGATTCATCAGGAAAATCAATATCCTCCGTGGAAACCGCCCGAAAATCTATCTTCATGCTGCCTGCAAGAGCGAGTGCTTTCGCCTGTTCTATCTGCTCCGGAGATATATCGCATCCAACCCACTCAGCGCCATACCGGTACATATTTCTCGGAAGTACTCCCGTTCCTGTTCCAAGGTCAAGCACCTTCTGTCCTTCCAGACATAAGCCCCTGTCAATGATCTTCTTATAAAATTCCTCCGGATAGATATCTCTGTATTTTGCGTATTCTTTCGAGGTCCTTCCCCAGTCAAAGGCTTTCCCGGAATCTATCCTCTTATCCTTTATTTCCATTTACCTTCCTTTCTTCTTACCGCGCTCCTCGTAATCACGGTCAATATCTGCTTTCCACGCCCCACCTGTAAAAGCCTTAGCCAAAGCTGAGGCACTCTTGCACTTTCTCACGCGACTGACCGCGGACTCAAGGACCTGATAATTAAGCTCTATTCCTTCCTCATCACAATTATAATTCGCAGCCCTGTCTCTGCTGATGCCCATATTCCCGGCCACTTCGATCGCGTCAATATTTGCACCGAGAAAAAGAAACTCCCAGTTATATTTTTCTTTCTGACGTTCGATCATTTTCTTTACGTCCTTGAAAGAATAATTTTTACTCGCGTTCTCAAGACCATCGGTAGTGATGACAAATAATGTCTTTCCCGGTCTGTCCTCTTCCCTTGCGTACTTATGAACGTTACCAATATGATGGATAGCCTCGCCCACCGCATCAAGAAGGGCTGTGCAGCCACGAACGAAGTAATCTTCCTCCGTAAGCTTCTTTACATCTTTGATCGGAACCCTGTCATGGATCACATCAGTCAAATCATCAAAGAGTACTGTAGATACGATCGCTTCGCCTTCTTCTTTCTGCTGTTTTTTGATCATGGAATTAAAACCGCCGATGGTATCGGATTCCAAACCACTCATAGATCCGCTTCTGTCAAGGATGAATACCAGTTCTGTTAAGTTTTCTCTCATAATGAATACCTCCATAAAAGCTTTGTTTGCTTGTTACAGAGGTGATCATATAGAAAACCGGATCCCTATCGGTCTCCTGTCAGGCGACATTTACGGAGACTGGTTGCCAAGCAGCTGTTCTCCATGTTCAAAGAGCGCCACGTTGATCTCATAGATGTCATACGCTTCCTTTTCAATAAAATACTGTACGATAACATCCTGCTTACTGCAAGGCGACAATGCCATTCCCGCACGTGAAAGAAGATCCTTCGTTTCGTCAAGGTTCAATTCCAGTGCAACGGCAAGCGCTAATGCTGTTGATTTACTTGGATTCTTAGTCGTACCGCATTTCAATTTTGAGAAAACCTTGCGGTCCAGGTTTGCCTTCTTTTGCACTTCAACATCGGTCATTCCTTTCTCATCCGCGAAAGAAAAGACTAATTCCATAAATGATTTATCAAGGTTCTTTACTACATCATCGAGACTCTTTGCAGCCTTTGGAGCTGCGCCTGTCGATTCGCATAATTCTGCGTCAGAGTCCTCATATGCTTCTACTCTTGCAACAGCATTTAACTTTCTTTTTTTCCTGGAAGAATCCCTTTTTAAAGAATCAGCTAAAGCCGCTCCCGTAAGAGCCGAAGCCGACCGGAGCGGTCTTACATTCTGGCAAGAGAGGGCAGCCGGATACTCCTCGACCGTTTTTTCTTCTACGTAATTATCATTGATATAATCATCAATGTCCCCGTATAATTCCGATGACAGCGAAAATGACTTTTCATCAAAAACAACAAGATAGAGATCCATATCGTTATCCGACATAAAGGCCTCTATCTCGGAAAGCGCAATTCGTAATGCTATTCCTTTTGGAAATCCATAACTTCCGGAAGCCAGAAGCGGAATAGCAAGGCTTTTAATATCGTTTTCTAATGCCAAACGAAACACACTTTTATAGCAGCTTATGATGACATCCTCTTCGCCGTAAGAGCCACCCTGCCATGCAGTTCCAACAGTATGGATAATGTACTTCGCCGGGAGTTTGAATCCAT
>OMRF01000040.1 GCA_900313435.1 uncultured Lachnospiraceae bacterium
AAAGGAAATCTGGATGAGTCCCTTGTGGGAAAATATGATGGGTACAAGCAGTTTGAATATATAAGCGGAGAACTTCCCGACCTCTTTGCGGCCGCGGATATCCTGATCTCAAGAGCCGGCGCAAACGCTATCTGCGAGATAGCCGCCCTTGCGAAGCCGAATGTACTGATACCGCTGCCCCTGTCCGCAAGCCGCGGCGACCAGATAAAGAACGCTGAATCCTTTGAAAAGCAAGGCTTTTCCGCTGTCCTTGATCAGGACAGCTGCACGGCCTCTGACGTGGCCGACTGTGTCTTCTCGGTATATGATAAGCGCGATGCGTATATTGAAAAAATGAAGGAAAATGCGTCGGGGAATGGGGCGATAATGAAGATTGCGGATCTGCTAGAGCGACTGGTGGAAGGCGGAGTATGACTGCTACGCATGACCACTCCTTAGAACTCGTTCCGGAATGACGTGCGGCAATTCATTTTTCAACCAGGCGTCACTCGTATGCGGAGTGGTCATGCTTCGCTTTCAGCAGGCGTCGTTCGTATGCGGAGCAGTCATGCTCCGCTTTTCGTTAGGCGTCGTTTGTCATGAGGAGCGGAAGTGCGATCATATTTTTTTGCAACGGGCGTTGCTCGAAATCGATCATCAGGTGTCTCAGAACATCTGATCAAGTTTTATAAATTTAATATCTTCCGTCTCCTTAGCTGTAAACCCTGCTCGTGAAAAGAAAACATACTTATAACAGTAAAGTCCGGTCGACTTAACTTGACTTATCTCGGTTTCGATCACTTCCTTTGACGTCTTCTTCTTTCTGAATTTAGCCTCATAAAAAACGTATCCTTTTTCGTCTAAAGTGACCACATCAAATTCACCATTGGTTTTTGTCTTTGGATCATCATAATAATACTTTCCAATCTTCTCAATAACAGGATCCATAACCCCAAGTCTGTTCTGCCTTATCAAGTATTGCACACAAATCTCTTCAAATCTAAGCGGGATATAAAATTCTTCAAAGTCTTTATCTATATATTTATCATAAAACACTTCCGGATCCATTATCTTAAGTTGAGACGAATACTTGAAAATATATCTGTAGTAAAAAAGCGAGAGATTATCGCAAATATAGTAACCGGACTTCTTTTTGCTTTTTTCGTCGTTTATCGGTGCCTTCTTCTCTACTACCTCCATTTTCATTAGCTTGTCCAATACATCTGCAAGCGTCGGACTGCTGGACACATGTGATTGAGACAGGATATCGCTGAATTTTGAAAAGCCTTTGGCAAGTGCTTCAAATACCTCGTTAGCATTAACGATCTTCGATATTTCGGAATTAAGGTACGTTGAAACTTCATTTTCGAGACGTGCACCGGGCGAAGCAACAAGTTCGATAACATTTTCCTTCACACTTTTCTTATCGTCCACAAGTCTGTTATAGTAAGGAACACCGCCAAATACTGAATAAATGCGCACTTTATCCTCATAAGTCATATTGGGATAAAACAACGCCGATTCATAATAATCCATCTGTTTAAGATCTATTACAAGATCTGTTCTTCCATACAATGGATTGGATTCTTTCAAAAGGGACTTCATTACCTCTACATATGAGCCAAGAACTATCAGCTTTAGTTTTGATTTATCCCTGTATTTGTCAACCAGCGCCTGGATAATGCTGTCAAGGCCTTTTACGTTTTCTCTTAAGTACGGGTATTCGTCAAGCACAAAAACAATACTTTCTTCCTTTGAAAGTTTAAATATGTAATCTATGATCTCTTCCGCTTTCATATACCCCAATTTCGGAAGACCAAGCACATCTGAAAGGACTTCACACATACTCTGAACGTTACTCTCTTCAGTTACCTGCCTGCACTCATAGAAAATGCTTTTTATGCCAGATTCTTTGATAGCCTGTTTCACAAGCTCACTTTTGCCAATCCTGCGCCTTCCGTAAATTAGTCCCATAAGCATATCATCAGATGAAATTAGTTTCTTCAACTGCGTAAGCTCTCTTTTTCTTCCATAAAAGCGCATCTTACTCGCCCCTTTCCGACTCGGTCATCACCGAGTTAATCACATTATAGTGCGTCAAAAGCCAAAAGTAAATAATTATTCCGATATAGGCATCATGGCAGGCAGCGTCACTCGCATGCGGCTCAATCATGCACCGCTTTTTCGTTATGATATAATAAAGATCGGAAACAAATAATCTGAACCAGAGGATGATAGCGGATCATGAATATATATGCCAAATGTTCGAATTATGCATCTGAAACCTGTCCCTGTGTGCTTGCGGAAAGTGGACATTGCATCATGTGCTCTATGTGCAGGGGCGAAGAATACTGCGACTGCAATGATACTGTGAGTTACTGCATAATGCAGGAGCTGAAGAACAACGGTGGGAAAGCAAAAGACCAGCACCACATTGTGAAATGCACTGTCCAATCTGAAACCATGTATGAGGACAATGTTAAGTTCATCAGACTTAATGTTCCTAACGGACAGGCCGAGGATTTCAAAAGAATAGGCTCCTTTGTTTTTGTCAGGGCGAAAGAGAATACGTTTTATGATGTTCCCATCTCCGTTATGTATGAGGGTGTTGACGTCGACAGCATCGGGCTGATCATCCAGCTCCAGGGCGTCAAAACAAAGGACTTCAGCGACCTGAAAGTCGGTGACAGGGTATTTTTAAGAGGGCCATACCTTAATGGTATCCAGGGATTACGGCCTCTGGTGTCTCTTAAGAACAAAAATGCCGTGATCATATGCAAGGGCATCGGGCTTTTTCCGTCCATCCATGCTATTGACGAGCTCAAAAAAAATAATAACAATGTTAAGATATACCTTGATTCCGGCGATATTAACAGATCCATAATTAATGCAGCAAGAGATCTGTTTGAAATGGAGATAAATGAGATGCCCCTTTTTGATGCGAATAAGAATATTTCCGAGGAAGTATATTCGATCGTGGATGAAGCCATAAGGGGTAATGTAGCGCACATCCATTTAGGCCTGTCGAATTATGCCATTAAAAAGCTTGTTGAATATATTGAAAATAGAGCAGGATCGGATATATCCCTTTCCTGTATCAACAACTCCCATATGTGTTGTGGCGAGGGAATATGCGGGGCATGTACGGTAAATGTTGATTCCAAAAGGATCGTTCATTTATGCAAGGAGCAGCTGGATGTTTATGATTATGGAAGACTTTTGCGTTAGAAGATAAAGGAAACGGAGGCAGGATTAAAATGATCAAAGTCGTTATTGCCGGTGGCGGATGGTCGGGAGTTTCGGCAGCTCTTCGCGCGAAGAAGGCGGGCGCTGATGTTGTCTTGATCGAGAAAACGGATCTACTTCTGGGAGCCGGTAATGCTGGCGGTATCTTCAGAAATAACGGCAGATTTACTGCAACAGAAGAAATGAAGGCTTTAGGTGCCGGAGAATTATTTGATATTATGGACACTTGCGCGGCTCATACTAACATTGAATTTCCTGGACATAAGCACGCCTCTTTATATGATGTAAATATGATCGAGCCTCGTGTGCGAGCGCTGGTTCTGGACGCGGGGATCACTGTGATGACGGAGTCTCACGTCATGGACATCATTAAAAACGGTGATGACATAACGTCTCTGGTCCTTGATGACAATACAAGAATAAACGGTGATGTTTTTATCGATGCGACGGGCTCTTCCGGTCCCATGGGGAATTGTCTTAAATACGGTCACGGCTGCTCTATGTGCATCCAGAGATGCCCGACTTTCGGTCCCAGGGTCAGCCTTACTGCCAGATACGGGCTTAAGGACCTTATGTCGCAGCGTGCCGACGGCACTCCGGGGGTTTTCTCGGGTGCATGTAAGATCAATAAAAGGACTCTTAGCGAAGAGGTCAGGAATGAACTGGAAGAGAAGGGCCTTGCTATCTTGAAGGTTCCGAATGAAGATATCAACTACGACAAGCTTGGGCAAAAAGCCTGCCGGCAATATGCCCTCAAAGAGTACAGTGAAAATGTGATACTTCTTGATACCGGTTCCGCGAAGCTGATGACCAGTTATTACCCCTTAGACAAGCTCAGACATATTCACGGCCTTGAAAATGCAGAGTATGTTGACCCATACTCTGCAGGAAGAGGCAATTCCATAAGATACCTGGCCGTTGCACCTTGCAAAGATACCATGCAGGCCATAGGCGCAACCAACCTTTTCTGCTGCGGTGAGAAAGGAGCGCCCCTTATCGGTCATACGGAAGCCATAGTTACAGGCGCGGTTGCCGGATATAATTCTGTCAAATACGCTAAGAAGGAAGAGATGCTCATACTTCCCGACAGTCTTGCTGTAGGCGGGATCATCAGCTATTCTCATAAGCAATTTATCGAAGAGGAGTTATACAAAGAACGGTATACATTTGCCGGAGGAGTCTTCTTCGAGAGGATGAAGAAAATGGACCTTTATACTACGGATATTTCAGTAATAAATAAAAGAGTTGAAGCCCAGGGACTGTCAAATATATTCGGCTAAATCGGAACAAATAATGAAACGTGACACTATCTTCAGAAAACTGTTTTTACAATTACTCGCTATCAATATACTTACGGGGCTTATCCAGCCCTTTAACCAGTTCGTTGATAATGCCCTGACCGGCATGGGGCTCGGG
>OMRF01000238.1 GCA_900313435.1 uncultured Lachnospiraceae bacterium
ATTAATCTGTATTTTTTCAAGATTGTTCTCCTTTTTCGTATGTGAACGAAAAATAACGGAGATTAAAGAAAAAACCGGAATGTGATTACATATGTTAGACCCCGTCAGGCCATTTGTCAAGGGGTATCATTTCAGAAACGGCAGTTCCTGAGCGAACCAGGCAACACCCTCGTCGTTCCAGCCATATTCAGAGACCAGAACATTTTTCTCATGGATTGAGGAAGTGAAGTTGTGGCGTCCGGTCTTTTTGTTGTACTGTCTGTAGATCGGATACATATTAGTTTCGGTAGAAGCATAGAAAGCTATGCCCTTACCTTTCCAGCCGGCACCGACGAGATTGTCATATTCATTTTTGTCGGTCGTATAGAAATACTCACTGGGCTCATTCGCGTTGAAGACCATGTAGACAGGCTTACTGCTCTTTATCGGAGCCTTCCAGGCAGTTCCCCTGTCCTCAAAGCCGGCCTCTATGAAGCTGTCCCTCACTTCTTCATCTATCGTATAGAAATTACCTACGCCATCCTCCTCAAAAAGCCAGAAAACATCCTTGTTTTCAGATTCTGCTTTTCCTTCGATGACCCAGGTCCGCTGGGTTGTCGTGGTTCCCTTCGTGTAAGAGACCGATATATCGTCGGAGCCCGAGAAAACAGTAGTCATATGACCGGAGGATGGATTCCAGACCACGTCAGTCAGTGTAAAGCTTCCGCTCAAAGCATAGAGATAATCCGGGCAGAAGGCCTTCGCCTCCATTATATTTCCATCGCTATCCTTAAGCTGATAGGTTTCCGACTCGCTGTCATCCACCGCAAGATGGATGAGAGGTTCTCCAAAATAATAATCCCTTGCCAACCCTGCGGAATCAACACCGCTAGCCGCGCTTGCGATCTCGGGGGATGCGTATAGACTGATCCTGCTTTCATTCGCAGCGACTTCCCTGAGGGAGAAACCCGCATTTTCCGGAACCCTTGAAACCTCAACCCTTATGCCCGATATTCCCTCGGAAAGAGCCTTGTTTATCATAAGCTTTTCAGATGTAACAAGTGAGGATTCATATCTATAATAATAAGCGCTGCCGCTCTTTACCGGCGCAGTGAAGTCTCTGAAGATGAAGTTCTTCCTCGAAACAGCCTCTTCGTTCTCGGGAGTATCCGGATCATCGGAATAGTAAATATCTTCGGTCACAATCCCGAAATCACGGCTCGCGGTAGGAACACTGACACCTGCAGATATACCGGATCCTATCTCAAAATAGTTGTTTTTCGTAGTTATCGAAAAAGTTCCGTTTGTGAGCGTTATCGTAGGAAAGGAATCATCATCGGTAACCTCAAGTACCGCATCTTCTGATACTCTTATGTCAGCACCTATGTGCCCTCCGTTTAAGAAGAGAGATATATTGCCACTTGAGATATTTACCGTACTATAGGGTTCATCTGTTGTCACTTTACCCTCTATTATGACTACCGCGCTCGCAGCTCCTGCTTCCTCGATATCCTCTATTGCCTCGGTAAGATTATCATAATATACGGTATTGTCGGGAGCATCGACTATCTCCTCGATGATCACTATCTCAGGCTCCTTTGCAGGCTCAGAGCTGCTTTCTGAGGATGAGGACGAGGACGATGATGATGAAGACGACTCCGAAGATGACGATGCCGAAGATGATGAGGAACTCTGGGATGAAGACGCAGCAGAAGACGATGAGCTAGAAGATGTCCCTTCGGATGTCCCACTACTATCGCCGGCTGAAAGTACAGGATCTGTGGGATATTCAGGATCCGTCGGTTCTTCAGGATCTTCGGGATCCACGATCACCTCTTTGTAGGTGATTATCTTCGCACCTTCAAAGATGGCCTTGACGGGCTTTGTAGCATCAGTGCTTCCTATGGCATTAGGACGGAGTGAAATGCTCAAAAAAAGGACTGCCACGATGACAGCCGATATCAGCGTCAAAGCCAATCCTTTTTTCTTCATAAAGATCCTCCTCAAACTCACTGCGGATAACAGGACTTGAACCTGCACGGTCTCCCACCAGAACCTAAATCTGGCGCGTCTGCCAATTCCGCCATATCCGCTAAGTATCCTGATACGACGCGCCCATCTTTCATCTGGCGCGTCTGCCTACCATCGTGCTAATGCCCGATG
>OMRF01000052.1 GCA_900313435.1 uncultured Lachnospiraceae bacterium
GAAAGCGCAACATCGATCACGGCCTTTAAAAAATCGTATCCGGTGGAAAGGCACACAAGGTCCGAGCCTATCATGTCTCCTCCCATCCTTCCGCCGATCTCAATTATCTTTATATTCCCGTCACGATCGATCTTGATCTCGGAATGCGAGGCGGAGTCTGTGATCATTAAGGTATCAAGGGCGTGAAAAACGGTATCTTTTACCTTTGAAAACATCTCTGAAGAAACCTCCGCGGGCTCAAGATGTGCGGTCTCAATGAAGTTGGGCGAACCCGTGGTAAACTTCTCCGTCATGGCAAGGAAATGATGTTTCCCTCCGTATGAGATACATTCGACGCTGTATTCCTTACCCTTAGCGTACTCTTCAACAAGGGCAGCCTTTATGAACCCCTCTCCTTTTGCTCTTTCTATCGCGTCGAAAAGTCCCTTTTCATCATAGAGCTTTGTGATACCTCTTGACCCCGACCGGTCAAGGGGCTTTACGATGACGGGATAGGATAAAGTAATACCTTCAAGATCTTCCGGGCCTTTTACAAGAACGCTCTTAACCGAAGGATCCCCTCCCCTTTCAAAGGCCTTTCTCATCTCGTGCTTGTTGGTGGAAATCAAGGCGCACTGTTTTCCGTTTCCACAAAGCCCCATCATATCCGCCACATAGTTCACAGTCACCGTCGCAAGATCGGAAGCAATTGATGTGATTCCGGAAATCCCTATATCACGGCACTTTTCAAGTATCCTTTCTTTTTCGGTGATCGAGATCGGATAAAAATGATCCGCCGCCTTCTCTCCGGGGTCTCCTGCCTCCCAGGCAAAAACATGGGTAATAAGCCCCATTTCCTTCGCCTTTTCAATGAGCGGTACCTGAAGATAAGATGCTCCGATTATCGCGATATCTTTCATTCCTCTGTCCTGTCCGAAAAAACAGCCCTTGAAGGATTTTCCATTTCCCTTTTGTAATCCTCCATCATCGACTTAAAATCAGTATATTCCGGCACAAAGGAAAAATCCCTTTTTGCCTTTTCCATCGAAAAGAGAAATGAGGGGGTATTATTCTTCTTCTCGGGACGAAGCACTATCTTTGAGCCCTTATCCTTGCCAAAGACCTCTATCACTGCCTTTGCCTGGTCAAGGAGAGTTAGGGATGTCTGGCTTGTCATATTATAAAGACCGTATGTCTTTTCGCTTTCCATAGCCATTACATATGCTCTTGCCACATCCTTGACATAGATGATATCACGGCTGATATCGGGATCTCCCCAGATCTCGATATCTTTTCCCTGCGCCGCATTTTCAATGAAGGTCTGAATACCTGATTTATAGGGCTTTCCGTTCACATTTATGGTGCCGTGGGGTCCCACCCCGTATACCGGCGGGAACCGGAAGACTGCGCACTGCATATGATGCTGCTGATTGTAATATTCCATAACATCATTTGACGCGTTCTTGCTTATCACATATACGCTGTGATCGCCTGTGAAACTGAAATTCCGCGGCTCCTCTTCGGTGATCGCATAATCCTTTTTCCATGCTCCGCTTACGTCAGAATAGGAGCAAGCTCCGATCACCTTTTTTACATTATGCTTCCTGGCCCATTCGAGCACGTTTATGGTGCCAAGGACATTTACTTTAAAATAATCCTCTGCGTTTTCCTCTTCGACAAGGTCAGCCGTCGTATTTGCGGGAAGGAGTCCTGCAAGAAGGATGATGCCTTCAACTCCTTCATCGGGAAGCTTCTTAAAATCCTCTTTATTTGTGATATCAAGCTTTAAGAAATCTGCGCCCTCCTTTGAAAGCGCATTGCCGACAGCTTCATTCCTTCCTGTCGCAAGGACCTTATACCCTTTTTCTAAAAAGGCTTCAGCGGTATACATCCCGATGAAGCCTGTCGCGCCGATTATTATTATCATTCTTCCTTCTCCTCGTTCAGTATCTCAGAGATCACATATATGGGCCTGTTCTTTGCCTCATTGAAGATATTTCCGATATAGATCCCTACCACGCCTATCGCCGCAAGTATGAGTCCGCCCATGAGAAATACCGAAGCGATAAGGGAAGCCCAGCCTGTAGTGACGTCATTGAAAGCTAATCTCCTGATGATGAGAACGATTATAAAAATGAAAGAGATTATCGCCATGGTAAAGCCCACCCCTACGGAAAAGATGAGGGGCTTGTTGGATTGGGAGGTGATGATCTCCGAGGCCATCTTCATTTTCTTTCTGAAGCTGTAAGAGGATTTTCCCGAGAAGCGCTCTTCGGCCGGAAGATCGATCACCGCTTCATTAAAACCAAGCCACTTGATAAACATGGTATAGGCCCTGTTATGCTCCCTCATGGAGCAGTAGGCATCTATCACCTTTCGCTTTGCGATGGAGAAATTATTGATGGAGCTGTCGTAAGTACCCTCCGTGAAATAATCATAGACCTTGTAAAAAAGCTTTGAGAATAATTTTGTGAGCCCTGAATCCACGCGTCCCTTTCGCCTTGAAAACACCACATCATGGCCCTCTGAAAGCTTTTCATAAAGGAGCGGGATATTCTCAGGTCTGTCCTGAAGATCACAGTCCATAACGACTACAGCATCTCCCCGGCTTTTGTCGAGACCTGCGGTGATCGCCCTTATCTGCCCGAAATTTCTTGAGAGATTGATCCCGACCACCTTTTTGTCCGAAGCACATATCTTTTCGATATCTTCCCAGGAGCCCTGAGGGCAGCAGTCATTCACGAGGATGATCTCGTAATCATCGGTGATCGTTTGAAGACTCTCAGTAAGCCTCCTGTGAAGCTCAAACAGCGCCGCCCTGCAGCCATAGACCGGGATCACAACAGAAATATCCATCAGAAGAACTCCTTCACGGTCTTTATCACCTTTGAAACGTCATCATCCGTAATACCATAATACATCGGAAGTCTCGTAAGTCTCTCGCTCTCCTTTGTAGTAAATTCATCCCTTCCAAAAAAGCTCCCGAATTTTTTCCCAGCGGGTGCGGAATGAAGAGGAACATAATGAAATGCAGACTGAACGCCATTTTCCTTAAGATATGAGATGAAGGCTGTCCTTTCCGAAAGGTCGGAAAGCTTTACATAATACATATGGGCGTTATGGCCGCAGTATTCCGGTATCACGGCAAGGGAAAGTTTTCCCTCCTTTTCAAGCGGCCGAAGAGCCCTGTCATATTTTTCCCAGGTTTTAAGCCTGTCACGATTGATCTCGTCTGCTATCTCAAGCTGCGCCCAGAGATAAGCTGCATTAATGTCGCTTGGAAGATAACTTGAGCCGTAGTCCACCCAGGAATATTTGTCCACCTGCCCCCGGAAATACTGGGCGCGGTTCGTACCCTTCTCGCGCATTATCTCTGCGGGGAGGATGTCATCTTCATTATTAATGATAATTGCTCCGCCCTCTCCCATTGAATAATTCTTTGTCTCATGAAAAGAGAAGCAGCCGAAGTCCCCAATGGTCCCAAGGGGTCTCCCCTTGTAGTCACTCATTATACCCTGAGCCGCATCCTCTATGACCTTCAGACCGTGACGGCGTGCTATATCCATAATCTCATCCATCTCGCAGGAAACGCCGGCATAGTGAACGGCGATGATCGCCTTCGTTTTTTCGGTTATGGCTTCCTCTATCTTCTTTTCGTCGATATTCATGGTATCAGGCCTGATATCGGTAAAGACGAGTTTCGCACCAAAGAGCACGGGGGCGTTCGCAGTTGAGGAAAAGGTGAAACTCGGGAGTATGACTTCATCCCCTTGTCCGATACCTGAAAGGTGGCAGGCCATCTCAAGGGCAGAGGTCGCGGATGTGGTGAGAAGTATCTTTTTTGCCTTAAACCTTTCCTCAAGCCATTTCTCGCACTTCTTCGTAAACTGCCCGTCGCCGCAGATCTTCTTTGAGTCCACGGCCTCTTTCATATATGCAAATTCCCTTCCCGTAAATGTCGGGACATTAAAATCTATCATTATCTTTTCCCGGATCAATTCCTTGCAAATTCTGAAAGAATAAGACCTTTGTTCCTCTCCTCGGTCATCCTGATGGACCACTCATTTGCCCAGAGAAGGAGGGGCCTTCCTTTTAAGTCTTTTACCTTTTTCATATCGCTTGTTCCGCTGATCGATTCCATGTCTATGCCTTCGTTTTCAACCCAGCGGATATATTCATAGGGCAGGTTCTCAAGACCTATCTCCACATTGTATTCATGTGTAAGCCTGTATTTCAGAACATCAAACTGCAGTACGCCGACTACCCCGACTATTATCTCCTCCATACCGGTGTTGTACTCCTGGAAGATCTGGATAGCACCCTCCTGCGCGATCTGCTCTATGCCCTTCATAAACTGCTTTCTCTTCATGGTATCCACCTGCCGCACTCTCGCGAAGTGCTCCGGCGCAAAGGTGGGGATACCTTCAAAAGCGAAATGCTCCTTTGAGGTGGTCACGGTATCACCGATCGAATATATGCCGGGGTCGAAGAGCCCGATTATGTCCCCCGCGTAGGCAGTATCCACCACATGACGCTCCTCAGCCATCATGACCTGGGGCTGTGCGAGCCGAAGTTCCTTCTGTCCCTGAACATGATAGGCCGTCATTCCCGACTCAAAACGCCCTGAGACTATCCTCATAAATGCGATCCTGTCACGGTGGGCCTTGTTCATATTAGCCTGTATCTTGAAAACAAAGCCGGAGAAGTCCTGTGATTCAGGCTCAATCATTCCCTTGTCTGATATCCTCGAAAGCGGCGGTGTCGTCATTTCAAGAAAATAATGAAGAAAGGCTTCGACGCCGAAGTTCAAAAGAGCTGACCCGAAGAAGACCGGGGAAAGCTTTCCGCTCCTCACCCTTTCAAGGTCGAACTCCTCACCCGCGCCGTCTAAAAGCTCAAGGACACTGTTAAGAGCATCTTTTTCATCCTCTGAGACAAAAGCGTCTATCCCGGGAGACGAGAACGCTATCTCCTCCGAGCTCCCCTCCTTTGTCCCCTTCATGGTATCGGAAAAGATACTGACATTTTTGCTGTTCCTGTCATATATCCCTCTGAATTCCTTTCCGGATCCTATCGGGAGATTGATGGGACAGACTGAAAGTCCGAGATTATTTTCTATATCGTCAAGAAGCTCAAAGGTATCCTTGGCGTCGCGGTCCATCTTGTTGATAAATGTAAATACCGGGATGCCCCGCATGGATACTACCTTGAAGAGCTTCTTTGTCTGGGGCTCAACACCCTTTGACGCATCGATGACCATCACCGCGGAATCTGCCGCCATGAGGGTCCTGTAGGTATCCTCCGAGAAATCCTGATGTCCCGGGGTATCGAGTATGTTGATGCAGTAAGAGTCATACTCAAACTGAAGCACGGAGCTTGTTACGGAGATTCCCCTCTCCTTTTCTATCTCCATCCAGTCCGAAACCGCGTGACGGGCGGTGGCCTTTCCCTTTACGGAACCCGCGGTGTTTATCTGCCCGCCATAGAGCAGGAATTTTTCCGTAAGGGTAGTCTTTCCCGCGTCAGGATGGGAAATTATCGCAAAGGTCCTTCTTCTTTTTATCTCGTCGATATCCTTCATAATATTCTTTCTGACAGAAATAAAGCCGCAAAAAATAATCTTTGCGGCTTTGAAAACTCATAAAATTCTAATTCGATCACTTGAACTTGCGCTTGCGTGCTGCCTCAGACTTCTTCTTTCTCTTGACGCTGGGCTTCTCGTAATGTTCACGCTTTCTGATCTCCTGCAGTATTCCTGCATTCGCACAGCTCCTCTTGAAACGACGGAGTGCGTTGTCCAGAGATTCGTTTTCCTTTACTGTAACACTCGACATTCTTTATCCCTCCCTTCGGCCGCAGATTTTAAAGCGTACCGTGCGGGCTTTCGGCATTTTTTCAGACACAAAGGGCATTATAGCATAAATAATGCCTCAGTCAACAGCGATTTTTCGCTATACACGCCACTTTCCATATCAATCACTATTTTTTTATCAATTTTCAAGCTTTTATTGTGTATTTTTTTCAAAACTGTTATTATAGGCATAGTATTCTGATAATTATGTTAAGACTTGGAGGATAAAACATGCTCGCTACTCTGGTTCCTGTCTTTAATGACAAGATGCTTGTCAGTGCATACATAGTATATGCCAGAAAAAACGAGATATTCAAGAACCCGCTTCTTCTCGGGACAGCCTCGCTGGACGGTGCCGGAAATGTCGCGGAATTTGATGTCGTGCAGAGCGCCGGTCTCGGAGTTCTTGCAGGCGACAGGGAGATATATGTTCCCGTCAATTCCCTTGCGATCTATTCGGATCTTCAGAGACAGTGCATCGCACCTCCGAAAACGACTGTTCTGATCCTTGACAATGATGTCAAGCCGACGGAGCAGAATATCGCGCGGCTTAATGAGCTTAAGCAGATTGGCTTTAAAATTGCGTTCCGTGAGATACCCCAGACCGAATATGCTGCTTATCAGCCTGTCTTCAAGCTTTCCGACATACTGTTCCTGGATGCCAAGAGCGCAAACATGCAGGCAACGAGGCTCTTCATAAGGAAGTTCTTCCCGAATATCAAGATCCTTGTCTCGAATATCGATACCGAGGGTGCCTATGAAGCACTGAAGAAGGACGGACCCTCCGACCTCTATCAGGGTGAGTTCTTCAGGGTTCCGAAGGAAAACTCCGATACCGCCCTCTCTCCCCTGAAGGCGAATTACATCAGGCTTCTCAATGTAGTAAACAAGCCCGATTTCGATCTCACCGATGCCGCGAAGGTCATAGAGCAGGATGCTGCTCTCGTTGTTTCACTTCTTTCGATCGTGAACAAGATGACCCTGAACTCAAATATCTCCTCAGTCCGTCAGGCAGCTGCTCTCCTGGGACAGATCGAGCTCAAGAAATGGATCAATACTGCAGTCACAAAGGCTCTTTGCTCCGATAAGCCTTCGGAGATCATGAGGATATCGATGCTCAGGGCACGTTTCGCGGAAAGCCTTGCTTCCCAGTTTTATCTAGGAATGGAGACAGAGGAGCTCTTCCTCCTCGGTATGTTCTCCCTCATAGATATAATGCTTGATACCACGATGGAGGATGCCCTCACAAAGATCACGGTCTCCTCAAATATCAGAAAGGCTCTCCTAGATCATGACGGTCCTCTCTACCCCGCCCTTGATTTCGTCATCAAGTACGAGGCCGGCAACTGGCCCGCAGTCTCAAGAGAGATAATCTTAAAGAGTCTCGATGAAGATCGGATATACTCCGCATATCTTGATTCTCTCAAGTGGTATCGCGATATCATCGGAGGCTGATGGACGAAAATATTATTTGTAATTTAGAATAAGGGTGCAGTCAAAAACGACTGCACCCTTTCTTTTTCATTAACCCAACGCCACATCCAGCGCCATCATCAAGCTGAAGCCAACGGCAAAGGATACGACACCGATGTTGGAATGAATACCTGCGGACATCTCCGGGATCAGTTCCTCCACAACCACGTACAGCATAGCACCTGCCGCGAAGGACAAAAGATATGGCATAGCCGGGGATACAAGTCCCGCCAAGATAACCGTAAGCGCACCGAAAACGGGTTCCACCGCCCCGGAGAGAACGCCCAGCAAGAAGGATTTCCTCTTGCTCTTGCTCTCGGCAAAAAGCGGCATGGAAATAATCGCACCTTCCGGAAAGTTCTGGATGGCAATACCGAGCGCGAGGGCCAAAGCGCCGCCCGCCGTGATCTCACCGTAGCCGCTCCGTAGTCCTGCGTATACGACCCCTACTGCCATACCC
>OMRF01000006.1 GCA_900313435.1 uncultured Lachnospiraceae bacterium
ATACCTTCCCGGTCTCCTCGGATACGACAAGTGTCACCGAATCACTGACCTCACTTATCCCGACCGCGGCTCTGTGACGCGTTCCGAGATCCTTTGACAGTTCAAGGTCGTCAGTAAGGGGAAGATAGCATGTGGCTGCAACGACCCTGTCACCTCTCACTATGATGGCTCCGTCGTGCAGGGGAGTATTCTTTTCGAATATATTGATGAGGAGCTGCCTCGTAAGAATGGCGTCCACCGGAATACCGGTCCGCTCATATTCCGTGAGCTGAACCTCCTTTTCTATGACTATAAGAGCCCCCGTCTTTACAGCCCCCATGTCGAATGAAGCCTTTACGAGATCAGCGAGAGTCTTGTCGGAAAAGCGGTTTTCCTTTGTTCTTCCGAGGTTCATGGTAAAAAGGCTCTTCAGAAAATTTGATCTTCCGAGAGTTTCGAGGGCATGCCGAAGCTCCGGCTGAAAGACGACAACCAGTGCCACTATACCGGCCGACAGGAGCTTTTCGCCAAGCCATAGTATGGTGCTCATTTGAAGAAGAGCGGCTACCACGAAAAAGACAAGGATCAATATGAGACCGCGGAAAAGCATCCATGCCCGCGTATTCTTGATCCAGACAAGGACGATATAAAAGAAAAACGCGATCAGGATGATCTCTACGATATCCGTGACATGAATATTCGGAAGTGATATGTCTACAAGGTTCGTAATCCAGTTTTTGACTGTTTCAACAAAGGCCATTTAACGCCGGTTCCCCTTCTTTTCCGGAGTCTTGATCTTCTTTACCTCATTGACCTCCGCGCCGACATGTATCTTCGGAACGGCAGTCACATAATAATAATACTCATCATCCTCGAACCTGACCTTCTCCGTTCTTGAATAATCAAGATCCCTGAAAAACAAGGCCGCGACAAGACCGGCTGCGACAACGATCAGTGACGATATAAAGAGAGGCACGATACCGGATCTTCTGTCCAGGAAAAGCCGGCCTGCAAGTCCGATGAAAAATCCGGCCATGACCCCTGCCCCGGCGGCGATCAAAAAGGCATGATCGACCGGAAGCGAAGTTACAAAGCGGCTTACCAAAAATACCGCCATGCATGCCGCGAGATAAACATAGAACATGGGGTTTGAAACTATCTCCTTGACGAGAAGATCCGCCATCGTCACCGGCGCGGCGGAATCCACAAGCTGTGTGGCATTCTCGGAGATCGTCTTCAAAAACCAGGAAATGATGCAGGAAAAAGCAACACTCCCTCCGTTCTTGGCTTTTCCGAAGAGACCTGCAAAGAGCGGAGCGAGAAAGGGAACCCCAAGGAAATACATTGCCGGCTGTATTATGAAAAACTCGGTTCTTTCACACCTGTAAATCCCGCAGATGATATAAGCAAGGAGAATAAAGGCAAGAGCCGCGATCGCTGCATGCCGTGACAGCGAAAAGATCTGTATCAGAACTACCGCGGAAAAAACCATCCCTCCGACAGACATCGGAGGAAATGCCAAAAAGACCGACAACCCCAAGGCTATGAGAGGTGATGAAAGTACCTCTGAAAAGCCGAGATAACGGTTTATCATAGTGGCACATATGAACCACATGACACCCTTTGCGATTGTGGAGAGCCAGTATGAATGCGCGGAAAAAAACGACCTCACACTGTCCCTTAACTTCATAAATGTCGTCATGACCTATTATCTTTTCTTCTGGCTGCCGGCTTTGTTCTGCCCCTTCTTGTTCTTTGTCAGGGTCTTTAACGTCCTTGTGTTGTCCTCTTCGGCCTTGTAAAGCTCGTGAAGTCTGTCATAGCCCGCCGACATCCGCTGAAGCTTCTTTTCGTCCTCCTGAAAGTCCTTTTTCGCGCTTCTTCTTACGGTTATGACAAACACCAATACAAAACCTATATACCCGAGGACAAGTATGAGAAGAAGGGTCTTCAGAAGCTCATCCGTAAGCGAATAGACAGAGGTAAAAAACAATGTAAGCAGAAGCAGCGCAAACAGAAAGACGAAGATTATCGTTCCAACTATAAATGCAACAACCCCGTGGAAGGAAACATAATCCCTCCTGCCGAGATTTTCTGCCCTCCTGTAGACCGCAGAACCGTTCTTTTCCTCTATGGCGAGCCGTGTCATAACACGGACGCGTTCTTCATTCAGCATTAAAGTTCAGCTCAATTACCGCCAAGGAAGCGCATCTTGTCACCCTCATGCTCCTTCTTCTTGGGCTTGGGCATTTCAGGCTTCTTGAAGGCATCCGTGAGAGAGTTTGCCATAGTTGACTTGCACTTCGGGCAGAACCTTCCGGTCCTGATAGGCGCACCGCAGTTTTCGCAGGCAATGAGTACCGGTGAGTCCTTTGAGAACTCGAGCCTTTCCTCCCTGATCCACTGGTTGATCTGATCGATATCAACATCATTTTCATCAGAGATCTCTTTCAGCGTGGTCTTCGGATGACTGCGGATGAAATCCCTGACATCGAGAAACTTTTTCTCAAGCTCGTCCTTACATACCGGGCAGAGACGAGGTCCACCGAGATAGTTGAACAGTCTGCCGCAAGTCTTACAGTTTTTTACTTCCATTACTTTTTCTCCTCCTTTTGCCGTTGCCGACGCATATATACAT
>OMRF01000237.1 GCA_900313435.1 uncultured Lachnospiraceae bacterium
CCGACATCTTTTCCGATGAGGTTGAGAGAAGCAAGAAGATAGGCGTCACCAGGTATCTTGCAAAGCCCATCAATCCCGTCCTTCTGTACAAAACCCTGGTCGAGGTTTACAAGGAGATGGAGGAGGATAATCAAAAGACTTCTTTTGTATAAATAAGGATGTTTTCTTCTTGACAAGGCCTATTTGAGTGAGTACTTTTAATGAGGCAGTTTTGCAGGGCAAAATAAAGCCCTGCATTTTATTAGCGATAAAGGAGATCAGAATAATGGAAAAATTACTTTTTACAAGCGAGTCCGTTACGGAAGGGCATCCCGACAAAGTCTGCGATGCGGTATCGGATGCCATTCTTGACGAGTGCATGAAGCAGGATCCCATGAGCCGTGTTGCGTGTGAAACGGCTGCCTGCACGGGCTTCGTTCTTGTTACCGGTGAGATCACCACAAAGGCCAAGCTTGACATCCCTTCCATAGTAAGAGAGACCGTGAACGAGATCGGCTACAACGATGCCGCCACCGGTTTTGACGGAAATACCTGCGCGGTAATGGTCGCTCTTGACCAGCAGTCCGCGGATATCGCCATGGGTGTTGACAAGTCCCTTGAAGCAAAGGGTGGCGATACCTCAGAGGATCTTGACACCGGAGCCGGAGATCAGGGAATGATGTTTGGCTATGCTACGAACGAGACCGATGATTATATGCCCTACCCCATCGATCTTGCCCACAGGCTCTCAAAGAGACTTACGGATGTGAGAAAGGACGGAACCCTTTCATATCTTCGTCCCGATGGGAAGACTCAGGTTTCCATCGAGTATGATGAGAACGGAAAGCCGAAGAGGCTTGAGGCCGTTGTGCTTTCAACCCAGCACGACCCTGATGTGACTCAGGAGCAGATACACGAGGATATCAAAAAATACGTTTTTGATCCCATCCTTCCGAAGGAACTCGTAGATGACAAGACCAAGATGTACATCAATCCTACCGGACGTTTTGTGATCGGCGGACCTCACGGAGACGCAGGTCTTACCGGAAGAAAGATAATAGTCGACACCTACGGCGGCATGGCCCGTCATGGCGGCGGCGCCTTCTCCGGAAAGGACTGCACTAAGGTGGACAGGTCTGCAGCCTATGCCGCACGCTATGTGGCAAAGAACATCGTCGCGGCGGGACTTGCCGACAAGTGCGAGATCCAGCTTTCTTATGCGATAGGAGTTGCGGAGCCCACTTCGATAAATGTCGAGACCTTCGGTACCGAGAAGGTTTCCGTTGAAAAGATCAACGAGGCTGTCAGGGAGAATTTTGATCTTCGTCCCGCCGGCATCATAAAGATGCTCAACCTTCGACGCCCGATATACAAGCAGACAGCCGCTTACGGTCATTTCGGCAGGAATGATCTTTCCCTTCCCTGGGAGGCTCTTGACAAGGTTGATGCATTAAAAAAGTATCTTTAATTTCAAATAATAAAAACTTGTGATACAATGAAGCGGTCGCTGTGGGAAAACCTGTGCGACCGCTCTTTTTTTTGACTGAAGCAGGAGGTTTTTCTTGAAGATAAGGACGAGACTCGTATTATCCTTTTTCATAAGCACCCTGCTTCCATGCCTTCTGCTCCTTCTCACGCTGGAAGTCTACATGCGGGTGAAGGGACAGGGCATAGCCGATCTTTTCAATGGACCTGACGAAGATTTTTTCAGGGACGTTGGGGCGAGCATTATCATTATCCTTTCCCTGACAAGTCTCGTTCTGATAATCTGGATCTACGGCGGCCTCGTTTCAAGGATCAGGATGCTCTCGAAGGCTGCGAAGAGGATAGAGGAAGGAGATCTTGATTTTTCGATAGAGTCAAAGGGCGGGGACGAGATAGACGACCTTGCAGCATCTTTTGAGGAGATGAGGGCGCATCTCAAGGCTGACAGCGAGAAGATCGTGAGGCTTGAAGATGACAGGAGGCAGCTTCTTACGAATGTCGCCCATGACCTGAAGGGCCCGCTCACATCTATAAGCGGCTATGCAGAGGGTCTCTATGACGGTGTCGCAAATACTGAAGAAAAAAAGCAACGTTACCTTCGCACTATTATGGAAAAAGCGAAGGATATGGATTCACTGCTTGCCCAGCTATCGCTCTTTTCAAAGATAGACAGCGACGGATTCCCCTATGAGTTTGAGCATGTGAAGGTCGTGGATTATGTGGCTTCGATTCTTCGCCCGGCTGAGCTTGACATCAGAAATGTGGGCGGCATGGTATACTTTTTCACGGAGGTCTCCGGGGATCTGGAGATCATAGTGGACAAGGACAAGATCCGGCGTGTCATAAACAACCTGATCGAAAACGCCATCAAATACAGGCGTGAAGATGTTCCCCTTGCATTAAAGATCTATCTCGACGAGGAGGAAAGTGTAGTCAGGTTTACCGTGATGGACAACGGAAAGGGGATTCCCGCAAAGGACATTCCTCATATTTTCGAGAGGAGCTTCAGAGGGGATCAGTCGCGTAACGCAAAGGTTCCCGGAAGCGGATTTGGTCTTTCCATTGTGGAAAAGCTGGTGAATGATCACGGCGGTGAGGTTTTCGCTTCATCCCAAGAGGGTGAGGGGACTACTATCGGCTTTACCTTGAAGAAATATAGAAACGGAGTTTGATTTGGCAAAAATACTGATAGTCGAGGATGATGAAGCTATAGCAGGCCTTGAGGAGGATTATCTTCAGGCGGAGGGGTTCGAAACGGAACTGGCTCATGACGGCGAGGAGGGACTGAAAAAAGCCCTTTCGTCAAACTATGACCTGATGCTTCTTGATGTAATGCTCCCGAAGATGGATGGCTTTGAACTTCTTGAAAGGATAAGATACGAAAAGGACATCCCAATCCTCCTTGTGACTGCCCGGAAAGAGGATATCGACAAGATCAAGGGACTGGGGCTTGGAGCAGATGACTATGTGACAAAGCCCTTCTCACCGGGAGAACTCGTGGCGAGGGTGAAGGCACATCTGAGTCGTTATTCAAGGCTGATCGGAGCTGCCGATCTTGAGAAGGATGTTTTGAAGGTCCGGGGGCTTCGTCTTGAAAGAAATTCAAAGCGGGTGTTCGTAAACGGAGAGGAAAAGAGGCTTACTCTCAGGGAATACGAGCTTCTTCTCTTTTTCATGATGCATCCTAATAAGGTCTATTCGAAGCAGGATCTTTTCAGGGAGGTCTGGGGATCAGGTGAGGTCGGCGATCTCGCAACAGTGCCGGTGCATGTGAACAAGCTTAGAGAAAAGATCGAAGTGGACCGCGACAATCCCCAGTATATTGAGACTGTGTGGGGAATGGGTTACAGGCTCAAGGTCTGAAAAGCAGAATATTAAATCAATTGATAAGATAAGGAGCAGTAAAGTGGCAGACAAAAAACTTGTTGAAGAGATCACATCAAGAGACGTGGATTTTGCCCAGTGGTATACGGATGTCGTAAAAAAGGCCGGGCTCATGAGCTACTCATCCATCAAGGGCTTTATGAACTACCTTCCTGCCGGATATGCCATCTGGGAGAATATTCAAAGGGAACTTGACAAAAGATTCAAGGAGGCCGGGGTTGAGAACTGTTATCTTCCGATGCTGATCCCGGAATCCCTTCTGAAAAAGGAAAAGGATCATGTGGAGGGGTTTGCGCCCGAGTGTGCCTGGGTGACCTATGGCGGGTCGAACCAGCTTGAGGAGAGACTCTGCGTGAGACCCACCTCGGAGACTTTGTTCTGTGAACTTTACAAGTCTATAGTTCAGTCCTACAGGGATCTTCCGAAGCTCTACAATCAGTGGTGCAGCGTCGTTCGCTGGGAAAAGACGACGAGGCCCTTCTTAAGATCCTCTGAATTCCTCTGGCAGGAGGGACATACGGCTCATGCAACGGCAGAGGAGGCAGAGGAATACACCAAAAGGATGCTGAACATTTACGCGGACTTTTGCAGGGATTTCCTCGCCATACCTGTGATAAAGGGGATGAAGACCGACAAGGAAAAGTTCGCGGGCGCTCATCAGACCTATACTATAGAGACTTTGATGCACGACGGAAAGGCGCTTCAGTCAGCTACCAGCCACAATTTCGGAGATGGCTTCGCAAATGCCTTCGGTATTCAGTATACGGACAGGGAAAATACATTACAGTATGTGCATCAGACTTCATGGGGGATGTCAACGAGGATAATCGGCGCGGTGATAATGGTCCACGGCGATGACTCGGGGCTCGTCCTTCCTCCGAAGGCCGCTCCAGTACAGATAATGATAGTTCCCATCAGGCAGAATGCCGATGGTGTTCTGGAAAAAGTTTCCGCTGTCGAGTCCGAACTTTCCGGGGCAGGGCTCAGGGTGAAATGCGATCTTACTGACAAGAGCCCGGGCTTCAAATTCGCCGAGGCTGAGATGCGCGGGGTACCGCTTCGGATCGAGATAGGGCCGAAGGATATTGAAAATGGCAGGTGCATCGTGGCGCGCCGCGATACAGGGGAAAAGAAAGAGGCTCCTCTTTCAGGTATAGCTGAGTTCATTAAGGCTGAGCTTTCATTGATGCATGAAGATATGCTGAAAAAGGCCACGGAGTTTCTGAATTCCCATATTTCGGATGCCCATACCTATGATGAGTTCAAAGACGCAGTCGAAAACAAGCCCGGTTTCATTCGCGCCATGTGGTGTGGGGATGTTTCCTGCGAGGAAAAGATCAAGGAAGATACCACGGCGACAAGCCGCTGCATGCCGTTTGAGCAG
>OMRF01000236.1 GCA_900313435.1 uncultured Lachnospiraceae bacterium
AAGATAGAAAATTATTACAAGATCTACGGAGCGTCATGAGACAGGAGAAAAGAAACATCTTTAAGCTTCCCATTACGGCGAGGCTTGTTATCCTTCTCGTATATCTCATTATCCTTTCATATTTTCTTTTTTTTGCCGGGGGCTTTGGAAGGACCGGGGAGAGTACAGCATTTTCCGTAAATCTTTTGCCCTTTACGGAGATAATCCGCTGCTTCAAGTATTATGATTCCCTGCCCAAGGGCTTTTTCCTCTCGAACTTTGTCGGAAATATAATAGCCTTCATCCCCTTCGGTTTTCTTTTCGCGTCGCTCCTTTCATACAAGAAGCGTTTTACGTGTCTTTTGACCGTCCTGGTCTCAGCCCTTCTTTCCGCCATGGTTGAGATCATCCAGTTTGTAACAAGGACGGGAAGCTGCGACATTGACGATGTGATACTGAACACTTTAGGCGGGACGATAGGATACATCATCTTTTATGTATTATTTGTAAGAAAGGAAAAGGAATAAGTGCCGTCCTCACCAAGGAAAATGAAGCGCCGCAAGGTAAAGGTGCCGGTCAGAAAGAGAAATGCGGTCGTATGTGCCATTTCCCTCCTTACCATCTTCACTCTCATATTCTTTGTTGCAGGCCCGATCGATCTTTCCGGGGTCTCCTATGTCCGCTGGATAGCGGGAGCACTCTTTATAGTGATGGTCATAAACCTGATCCTCCTGATCATCGGGATCAGGGACTTTTCGGACAACCAGTACAGCGCTCTTTTCCGGGTGCTTGCAATAGTCCTTCCCGCGGCAGCTTTGGGGACATACGTTATTATCTATCTTATCGGGATCTTTACATAGAGCTTTTTCTTCGAAGGAGGTTTAAATGGTTTCGGTTTCAATAATAATGGGCTCAGACTCCGACATGCCGGTGATGAGCCAGGCTGCGGAGGTTCTTGAGGAGCTTTCCATAGAGTTTGAGATTCGGATACTTTCGGCTCACAGGCAGACGAGGGAACTCATTGATTATCTTGAGAAGGCGAGGGAGCGCGGTATAAAAGTGATAATAGCCGGAGCCGGCAAGGCGGCCGCACTTCCCGGCATCTGTGCCTCAGTCTTTCCTCTCCCGGTGATAGGAATTCCTATGAAGACATCTGACCTCGGAGGACTTGATTCATTATATTCGATAGTCCAGATGCCATCGGGTGTTCCCGTTTCCACAGTCGCGATAAACGGCGCAAAGAATGCAGCGCTGATGGCAGCGAGGATCCTGGCGATATCAGATGAAAATATCGAGGTCGCGCTTACCGAGTACAACGAAAAGATGGTCCGTTCCGTGAGCATGAAGGATCAGAAGCTTCAGGACGAGGGCTATAAGGCTTTTTTAGAGAAGTGATATGAAAGGAGCAAAGATGGATTACAAAGCTTCCGGAGTTGATATTGAAGCAGGCTATGAGTCGGTTGAATTGATAAAGGGATCAGTGGAAAAGACTATGAGACCCGAGGTTCTTGGGGGGCTTGGAGGTTTTTCCGGAGCGTTCCTCGCAAAGGGCCTTAAGGGCATGAGGGATCCCGTCCTTTTGTCCGGGACCGACGGAGTAGGCACAAAGCTGAAGATAGCCTTTGAAATGGATAAGCACGATACCATAGGAATAGACTGTGTCGCGATGTGCGTAAACGATATAGCCTGCGCGGGGGGAGAGCCTTTGTTCTTCCTCGATTATATCGCCTGCGGAAAAAATATCCCGACAAAGATCAAGGCTATAGTTGACGGAGTTGCAGAGGGTTGCCGTATATCAGGCTGTGCCCTTATCGGCGGCGAGACCGCGGAGCATCCCGGACTCATGCCTGAAGACGAGTACGACCTCGCCGGCTTTGCAGTCGGAGTCGCAGAGCGCGATAATATGCTGACGGGACAAGAGATAAGGGAGGGCGACGTGCTGATAGGTATAGCGTCCTCAGGCGTTCATTCAAACGGCTTTTCCCTGATAAGGAAGGTCTTTTCCGAAGACCTTACAAAGAAGGGCCTTTCAAAGAAGAGGAAGGAACTTGACAACGAAAATCTGGGAGACACCCTTCTCACTCCGACCAGGATATATGTGCCCCTCATCAAGGCTCTTCTTGAAAGCGGCGTCAGGATAAAGGGCGCTTCGCATATCACAGGCGGCGGCTTTTATGAAAATATCCCCAGGATGCTCCCTCAGGGAAAGAAAGCATTCGTAAGGAAGGGTTCCTTTGACATCCCTCCCATCTTTTCCCTCATCCAGAAGCAGGGCGGGATAGAAGAGAAGATGATGTACAACACCTTCAATATGGGGCTTGGAATGGTCCTTTGCGTACCTCCGTACGAAGCAGACAGGGCGCTCTCGACTGCGGCTCTTACGGGTGACAAGGCCTATATAGTCGGTGAAGTAAGGGAAGCAGGCGATGCCGCTCCCGAGGCAGTCCTTTTAGATTAAAAGAAAATCCGGAGCAAGACATGTTTGGGATCACGGTACTGGTATCTGGAGGCGGCACGAATCTTCAGGCTATAATCGATTCTATAGCAGATGGAGAGCTGAAGAGCGCGGAAGTCTTCATAAAAAAAGTAATATCAAATAATAAAGATGCCTATGCTCTTGAAAGAGCAAAAAATGCAGGCATTAAAGGAGAGGTGGTATCACCCAAGGACTATCCTGACCGGGGAGCCTTTGAGCATGCGCTTAAAGATGCGATAGATGAAAGCGCCCCCGACCTCATAGTGCTTGCAGGCTTTCTTGTCGTGATACCGAAAGAGATAGTGGCTTCTTATCCCCAAAAGATAATAAATATCCACCCCTCTTTGATCCCCTCCTTTTGCGGCAAGGGCTACTATGGCCTGAAAGTCCATGAGGCGGCACTTTCAAGGGGCGTAAAGGTTACAGGTGCCACCGTTCACTTCGTTGACGAGGGAACCGACACAGGCCCGATCATATTGCAAAAGGCAGTAAACGTGGAAGAGAATGATACTCCGGAGATTCTGCAGCAGCGCGTAATGAAGGAGGCGGAGCATATCATCCTGCCCCATGCCATAGCGCTTCTTGCAAAGTAGGAAGTTTTGG
>OMRF01000013.1 GCA_900313435.1 uncultured Lachnospiraceae bacterium
CGCCGTAGAGCGCGTTGCGTAGATCTTATACCCCAAATACGCGAACCTCTTCGCGACGGATACTGCCTCCGGCTTATCCTTGTCATTTACTGTCATTATCATCTGCTTGTACTTCGGAAGGATGACATTCGCCCCAAGGAAGGCCTTGTAAAGAGCTTCATTGAAGGAAGGTGCTATTCCGAGGCACTCTCCGGTAGATTTCATCTCAGGTCCCAATGATATCTCAGCGCCGCGGAGCTTCTCAAAGGAGAATACCGGCATCTTGATGGCGAAGTAATCAGCCTCAGGCTGCAGTCCCGGCGTGTAGCCAAGTGACTTTAAGGAACTGCCGAGTATTACCTTTGTCGCAATGTCAACGATCGGGATCCCGGTGACCTTGCTGATATAGGGCACGGTACGGGAAGAACGGGGATTAACCTCGATCACATAGATCTCTCCACCCTGGTCGATGAACTGGATATTGATGAGACCCTTTACATGAAGAGCCTTGGCCAGCTTTCCTGTATAATCCGTGATCTTTTCCTTTACCTCATCAGAGATCGTGGGTGCGGGATAGACTGAGATGGAATCTCCCGAATGGATACCTGTCCGCTCGATATGCTCCATGATGCCGGGGATCACTATGTCCTCCCCATCACATACCGCGTCTACCTCAACCTCCTTACCCTGGAGATATTTGTCGACAAGGATGGGATGATCCTGAGCGTAGCGGTTTATGATGTTCATGAACTGCTCTATCTCTTCGTCGTTCCACGCTATCTGCATACCCTGCCCGCCGAGGACATACGAGGGCCGTACCAGAACTGGATAGCCGAGGCGGTTTGCGACCTCCTTCGCTTCCTCTGCGGTGTAGACAGTCCCGCCTGCTGCCCGCGGTATCCCTGTCTTTTGAAGTATCTCATCAAAGAGCTCCCTGTCCTCTGCCGCGTCTACATCCTCCGCGGCTGTTCCGAGGATGGGCACCCCCATCTTTATCAGATCCGCGGTCAGCTTGATGGCTGTCTGTCCGCCGAACTGCACCACTGCTCCGTCAGGCTTTTCCACCCGGACAACATTTTCAACATCCTCCGGTGTCAGAGGTTCAAAGTAGAGCTTATCCGCGATGTCAAAGTCGGTGGAAACAGTCTCGGGATTATTATTTATGATGACTGTCTCCCAGCCCTCCCTGGAGAATGCCCAGGTAGCATGAACCGAGCAGAAATCAAACTCTATGCCCTGCCCTATCCTGATGGGACCGGAGCCAAGGACCAGAACCTTTTTCCTTCCGTCGGACGCCCCTGCTGCCTCATTATCCTCGCCGTCGTGAACGGAATAATAATAAGGTGTCGCGGCCTCAAACTCCGCCGCGCAGGTATCCACCATCTTAAACGAAGCGATGATATTATTCTCAAGGCGAAGCGCCTTTACTTCCTCTTCCTTCTTCTTTGAAAGCTCTCCTATCACCCTGTCGGGGAACTCGAGCCTCTTTGCTTCGTAAAGCAGTTCTTTTGTAAGCTCTTCGCTCTTCAGCCTGATCTCCATCTCAACAAGGATGGCTATCTTGTCAATGAACCAGAGATCGATCTTTGTGATGTCCGCGATCTCCTGTTCTGTTATCCCCCTCCTGATAGCTTCCGCTATCCTGAATATGCGAAGGTCATCAACTATCTTAAGCTCGCTCTTCAGATCATCCATTGAAAGCTCTGAGAAGTCATAGCTCCCGAGCCAGTCCACATGCTGCTCAAGAGACCTTATTGCCTTCATGAGAGCGCCCTCGAAGTTGTCGCTTATGGACATTACCTCACCGGTAGCCTTCATCTGGGTGGTAAGGGTCCTCTTTGCCGTGATGAACTTATCAAAGGGAAGGCGCGGTATCTTTACAACCACATAGTCAAGTGCAGGCTCAAAGGACGCGTAGGTCTTCTGTGTGATGGCGTTCTTTATCTCATCAAGGGTATAGCCGAGTGCTATCTTTGATGCCACCTTTGCTATGGGATAACCTGTGGCCTTTGAAGCGAGAGCCGAAGAACGGCTGACCCTGGGGTTTACCTCTATAACGCAGTACTCAAAGGAATCAGGTTTCAGCGCGAACTGGACATTACAGGAGCCCGTGATCTCAAGCTCGTTTATTATATTGATGGATGCGGTGCGGAGCATCTGATGCTCCTTGTCTGACATGGTCTGGGAGGGAGCCACAACTATGGAGTCTCCGGTATGTACGCCGACGGGATCCACATTCTCCATGTTGCAGACCGTAATGCAGTTTCCTGCACTGTCCCTCATCACCTCATACTCTATCTCCTTCCAGCCCGCTATGCAGCGCTCTACAAGCACCTCATGTACTCTCGAGAGACGGAGACCGTTTTCAAGTATCTCCCGAAGCTCGTTCTCGTCATTTGCTATACCACCGCCTGAACCGCCGAGGGTATAAGCGGGGCGGAGTACCACGGGATAACCTATGGTATTCGTGAACTTTACGCCGCTCTCAACATCATGGACAACCAAAGATGCCGGAACAGGCTCTCCGATCTTCTCCATAGTGTCCTTGAAGGCCTGCCTGTCCTCAGCCTTTCTGATAGTCTCTGAGGTGCAGCCTATGAGCTTTACATTATGCTCGGTAAGAAAACCTGATTCATAAAGCTCCATCCCGAGGTTAAGTCCCGCCTGCCCGCCAAGAACGGGAAGGACCGAATCCGGCTTTTCCTTCAGGATGATCTTTTCAAGGACCTTTGCGGTAAGGGGTTCGATGTAGACCTCGTCCGCAATGTTCTTGTCCGTCATTATCGTAGCGGGATTTGAATTCACAAGGCATACCTCAACGCCCTCTTCCTTCAAGGCCCTGCAGGCCTGGGTTCCCGCGTAGTCAAACTCCGCGGCCTGGCCTATCACGATAGGACCGGATCCTATCATAAGTACTTTTTTGATGCTCTCATTTTTCGGCATTTTTCAGGCCCCCATCATATTCAAAAATCTGTTGAAGAATAAGTCATCGGAATCATGCGGTCCCGGGCAGGCTTCGGGATGGAACTGTACCGTCACCACATTTTTCTTTTTGTAGACTATACCCTCGTTGGTCTTGTCATTAACGTTTATGTAAGCACTCTCTGCGATCGAGGGATCTATAGTGCTCTCGTCTACCACATAGCCGTGGTTCTGGGAGGTTATATAGACATGCCCGGTCTTTAAGTCCTTCACGGGATGATTTCCCCCTCTGTGACCGTATTTCAGCTTGTGGGTGTCAGCGCCCGTGGCGAGAGCCATGAGCTGATGCCCGAGGCAGATGGCAAAGATAGGTATGCCGCTGTCATAGAGCTTTTTGATCTCCTCTATGATCTCAGGAACCGCCTTCGGGTCTCCGGGACCGTTTGTAAGCATGATGCCGTCGGGCTTGTCCGCGATTATCTCCTCAGCCTTAGTAAATGCAGGATATATCGTGACCTCGCAGCCTCTTTTATTAAGCTCGATATGAATGTGCCTCTTTGCCCCAAGGTCAAGGAGAGCTACCTTCTTTCCGGGTCCGGGGAGTACCTGCCTTTCATCGACGGATACCTGCTTTACGACCTCTCCTACTTTGTAAGCCTTTATCTCATCAAGCACCTTTGATGCATCCTTTGCGATGCTCTCATCGGTAGTGATCATGCAGTTTTGGGTACCCTTGTCACGAAGTATCTTTGTAAGCCGCCTCGTGTCAATCCCTGCTATTCCGGGTACATCCTGCTCCTTGAGGAAATCCTGTATCCTTCCGGTGGATCTGAAATTCGAGGGAAGCCGTGAGAGTTCACGGACAATATAGCCTGAAGCCCATGCACGATCTGACTCCATATCCGGAGTCACCCCGTAATTTCCGATGAGGGGATATGTCATAAGAACCCCCTGTCCCGCATAGGAGGGATCTGTCAGGACCTCTATATACCCTGTCATTGAGGTATTGAAGACCGCCTCGCATATAACGGTCTTTTCCGACCCTATGCTCTCTCCGGTAAAAACCGTCCCGTCACTAAGTATCAGATAAGCTTTCATTTGAAGTACTCTACCCCCGATCTGAAGATTCCCATATCCTGTTCACCGTAAATATTCTTCGCAACGCCATGCCCTATCCTCTCAACATGGCACATCTTTCCGAGTATCCTTCCGTCAGGCGAGCATATGCCCTCTATGGCGGAGAAGGAGCCGTTGATATTCCACTCCTCGCTCGTTCTTATTTTTCCTTCCGTGTCGCAATATCTCGTCACCACCTGCCCGTTTTCAAACAGCTTTTTGATCCAGTTCTCATCCGCGACAAAGCGTCCCTCGCCATGTGAAGCGGGAATCGCATATACTTTGGATAGTTCCGCGTTCATAAGCCAGGGCGACTTCTTTGACACTACCTTTGTATAAGCCATGTGACTGATATGCCGTCCCAGCGTATTGTAGGTAAGTGTAGGCGAATCGCTTTTCTGTTCGACTATGCTTCCATAGGGAACAAGACCGAGCTTGATCAGGGTCTGAAAACCGTTGCATATTCCAAGCACAAGTCCGTCCCTCTTTTCGATAAGGTCCATAACGGCCTCCTTCAGCTTCTCGTTTCTGAAGGCAGCTGCTATAAACTTTGCCGACCCTTCAGGCTCATCACCTGCGGAAAAGCCTCCCGGGAACATTATGATCTGGGACTTTTTAATGGCACTTTCGAATTCTTTTACCGATGAGATGATATCATTTTCATCCCGGTTTCTGAATATGTGGACATTTACCGCGGCTCCTGCGTCCTTAAATGCCTGCGCCGAATCATATTCGCAGTTCGTCCCGGGAAATACCGGAATAAATACACTCGGGATCGCTTTTTTGTTCTTTGCGACATGGATCTCTTTGTCTTTAAATACCACATCGGGGAGTTCTTCATCGGAATCTGTTGTCCTTGTATGAAAGACCCCTTCAAGTGTACCCTTCCATGCACTCAAGGCTTCATCAACGGGCAGCGTTACATCCTGATATGAGAATGATCCGTCATCCGTGACTGTTCCCATCTTTCTGACGAAATCCGAAAGGCCGTATTCTCTGGCAGCGTTCCAGACCACCTCCATATCATGGTCCTCTATCTCCGCTATGATGGAGCCGTTCTGAGGCATGAAGAGATTTTCCTTTGAGATGTCTTTGTCTATCGAAACGCCGAAGCCGTTACCGAAGGCCATCTTTGAAACGGCGGGAATGACTCCGCTTCCGGAAAGGACATAGGCGGACTTGATTATCTTTTTTAATATGAGCTCATATGTAAGGTCATAGAGCTTTATAACCTCGTCGTAATCAGGCAGATCGTAAGCGTCCCTTGCAAGTCTGAACCTTACTATCCTGTTCCCTGCCGCCTTGAACTCCGGAGAGATGATGTTTTCTTCCTTTGCGGTGTCGACAGCAAACGACACAAGTGTGGGCGGAACATCGATGTCCTCGAAGGATCCGCTTGAAGAGTCCTTTCCGCCTATGGACGGAAGCGAAAACCTCATCTGGGCTTCATATGCACCGAGGAGCGAAAGAAAAGCAGGACTCCATTTTTCGGCCGCTTCCCCGAACATCCTCCCGAAGTATTCCTGGAAGGTAAATCTGATCTTTTTCGGGTCGCCTCCGGCGCATATTATCTTTCCGATGGACTCAACGACGGAATACACCGCGCCGTGATAGGGCGAAAAGCTTGAAAGATAAGGGTCGAAGCCGTATGACATGAGACTCGCCGTAGTTGTCTTTCCGTACGAAACCGGAATGAAGGAGGCCATTGCCTGGGTCTCCGTAAGCTGATATTTTCCTCCGTAAGGCATGAGTATGGTGCCTGCTCCTATGGAGGCATCAAACATCTCTACGAGCCCCTTCTGACTTGCGGTATTTAAGTCGGAAAGTGATGACAGCCATGCCCCTTTAAGGTCATTATTGGAAAGCGCATCAGAAACGCCCTTTCCGTGTATCTTTTTAAAATAATCATTCTTCTCATCGGGAAGGACTACCTTGACAGAAGCCTCCTGATGGGCACCGTTCGTATCAAGGAAAGCGCGTGTTATATTTACGACATCCTTTCCTCTCCAGGTAATGTGAAGTCTGGGTTCCTCAGTAACCGAAGCGACTTTAACTGCCTCAAGGTTTTCTTCGGAGGCGTAGGATAAGAATTTCTCTTCATCTTCTTTGGCAACAACTACAGCCATACGCTCCTGGGACTCGGATATGGAAAGCTCCGTCCCGTCAAGTCCCTCGTATTTTCTGGGCACCTTGTCAAGATCGATAAGGAGCCCCGGAGCAAGCTCTCCTATTGCTACCGAAACACCTCCCGCTCCAAAGTCGTTACACTTTTTGATGAGGAAGCTGACCTCATTTCTTCTGAAGAGCCTCTGAAGCTTTCTTTCAGTAGGAGGATTTCCCTTTTGCACCTCGGCTCCGCAGACCTCGGTAGACATCGTATTATGCGCCTTTGATGAGCCCGTAGCACCACCGATGCCGTCACGGCCGGTACGCCCTCCGAGGAGTATGATACTGTCCCCGGGAACAGGGCTTTCTCTCTTTACTGCAGAAACGGGGGCGGCACCAAGAACCGCTCCTATCTCCATCCTCTTTGCCACATAGTCGGGATGGTATATCTCCTTCACAAGTCCCGTAGCAAGCCCTATCTGATTCCCGTAGGAAGAATAGCCGTGAGCAGCTTCACGAACGATAGTCTTCTGCGGCAGCTTTCCGGGAAGTGTATCTTTCGCCGATAAAGTAGGATCCGCAGCTCCCGTGACTCTCATTGCCTGATAGACATAGGTCCGTCCCGAAAGGGGATCCCTTATGGCTCCTCCAAGGCAGGTGGCCGCGCCTCCGAAGGGCTCTATCTCCGTGGGATGGTTGTGGGTCTCGTTCTTAAAGTTTAAGAGCCACTTTTCTTCCTTTCCGTCCACATCCACGGGGATGACTATAGAGCAGGCATTGATCTCCTCCGACTCTTCCTGATCATTCAAAAAGCCCTTCTGCTTCAGAATCTTTGCTGCTATAGTCGCAATATCCATGAGGCAGATATATTTTCCGTCCCTGTCCTTGTAGAGTGCCTCAAAAGCCTCCTTATATTTTTTGAAAGAAGCCTCTATGGGCTTTCTGTAATAGCCCTCGGGAATATCTATATCTTTAAGTTCCGTAGAAAAGGTGGTATGTCTGCAATGATCTGACCAATAGGTATCAAGAACACGGATCTCAGTGATCGAAGGATCTCTTTTTTCCTCATCCCTGAAATGATCCCTTATGAAAAGGAAATCTGAAAATGTCATGGCCAGGGAAAGTGATAAATATTGTTCCTTTAAGCTGTCTTCATCCTTCTTTGTGAAGCCTGAAAGAATCTCCACATCTTGGGGTTCCGGGTACTTTTCGGAGAGGCTCTTTGGCTTTTCCTCAACCGTCTCCCTTGAATCAACGGGATTTATGCAGTGCTTTTTGATAACGGACAATTCTTCATCGGATATATTACCGGACAGGACATAGGTCGTTGCAGAACGGATGATAGCTTTTTCATCTTCATTCAAAAGCCTGATGCACTGCTCTGCGGAATCCGCTCTCTGATCAAACTGTCCCGGAAGATATTCTACGGAGAACACGGTGTCTCCCTCATTCTTAGGGAACGTTTCCTCATAGAGCATATCTACGGGAGGCTCTGAAAAGACCGTGTTCTTTGCCCTTTCAAAAACCGCGTCTGAGATATTTTCTATATCGTAACGGATCAGGACCCGAACGTCCTTAAGAGAGCTTATTCCAAGATAATGCCTTATCTCATGGGAAAGCTCCTTTGCAGGGACCGCAAACTCCTTCTTTTTTTCGGCATATACACGCCTTACCTTATCCATGAAAAAACCTTTCGTTGTTCTAAACCAACTTTCACCGTGTTAAGAGCTTGCAGAATTATAACATATCGCCCTATCCATAAAAATTATTTTTTTATGTACATTTGTCCCAAAAGTCCTTAATATCTACGCATAGCGTGTCAATGGTCCCGTATTTTATGTCACTCCAGGACTCGGGAAAGACTTCCTTATAATCCCTGATCGAGAATCTTTGATCAAGGAGCACTACTATCCCCTCATCCTCCTCAGTCCTTATCACCCTTCCCGCGGCCTGCAGCACCTTTGTCATCCCGGGATATAGATAGGCATAGGAAAACCCGTCCATTCCCTTCCCTTCAAAATAATCCTTTATAATGTCCTGCCTTACCGAAACCTTCGGGAGAGCAACTCCTATGATCACAGCCCCTATGAGCTTCTCGCCTTTCAGATCTATGCCCTCGGAAAACGCTCCGCCCATCACGGTGAGGCCGAGGGTATTTTTTTCATTATCCGAAAAATTAGAGAGAAATTCCCTCCTCTCCTCCTCGTTCATATCCTTGGACTGGACGACTATCCTGATATCCTCGGGAAGGAAGAAATGAGAGAGGCTTTTTTCAACCTCCTCCATAAAGGAATACGAAGGGAAAAAGGCCATATAATTTCCTTTTTTCACGGACACTATCCTTGAAAGGTAATCCGCATACTTCATATACATGGACTCATCCCTCTGCCGGTACAGGCTGGAAACATCCTTGCCGGAAAAGACTCCAAGCTTTTTCTGATCAAAGGAGGATCTTGCAAAAGCCGCATAAGGAGTCTCCTCCCTGCAAAGGATATCCCTGTAATACTTCATTGGAAGAAGTGTCGCGGAGAAAAAAACGGAGGAGCGCCCATAATTAAGCCTCTCGGAAAGCTGCCCTGAAGGATCCACGCAAAACAGTATTATACTTATCCTTCCTCCCTCCTCCCTCACGCAGTAGAGGACATAGCCGTCAGACTTGTATTCGTACATCGAAAGAAAGAATCTTATATTGAAAAATAATTCCCGAAGCTCATCCTCATCTTCCGGA
>OMRF01000126.1 GCA_900313435.1 uncultured Lachnospiraceae bacterium
AATGCAGCGAAGAATAGGGCTATCGCCAAACGGTAAGGCAACGGACTCTGACTCCGTCATCTGAAGGTTCGAATCCTTCTAGCCCTGGTCAAAAAAAGGCCATTGTATGATTACATACAGTGGTCTTTTTGTGTTGATTTTACGGCATTTCTCGAGAGTCGATCATAAGAAAATCTTTCATGATCATGTCAGTACAGATCAGTAATCATTTTCTCAATTTCACTCAAAATTAGCATATTTTCCCGAGCAAATTAGCATACGAATTAGCATACGGACAAAAATGAGGTCCAAAAGCGGAAAAAATGGCTCCGAAAATTAGCATACGGAGTCCGGAAAGGCGCATAAATGGGGAAAAGTTTGCGGTTTTTTTACCTGTACGGTAATGAAGCAGAGAAGTTCCAATTCTATAAAATTCCAAAAACACTTATTGTAAATGACTACTTTTCATCGGTATCGACCGATGCAAAGCTCTTATACGCTTTGTTCCTGGACAGGGCTGCACTGTCATGTGCAAACAACTGGATGGACAATGAGGGGCGTGTTTATATCCATTATTCAACTGATGCGATCATGGCTGACATGCACTGTGCCAACGGGAAGGTCGCCAAGCTTAAGAAGGAATTATCAGATATAGGCCTGATAGAGATCAAGAGGATGGGCCAGGGCAGACCGGACCGGATCTATGTAATGAATTTTGAGCCGGTTCTTATTGGAAATCAGGAAGATGTTCAGGAATCGCATTTCCAGAAGTGTGAAAATCGCATTTCTAGAAATGTGAAAACCGAATCTCAAGATATGCGAATATCGCACGCTAATAAGACTAATGATAATCAGACTGAGAATAATCATACTGACATCAATCAAACTAAAGAACGATCGTCGAATCGTAAGAACTGGTTTCATCTTTCAAACGAAAGACATTACACGAAAGAAGACTACGAGGCAATGATGCGTTTGGCAATGACCTGATCAGTTGTTTATTACATATCAGCTTGAAGAAGGAGGTACGAGCCAATGAGTGAAAAAAGATATCGTATTGCAGGCAGTGACAGTGACCTGGCCAGGTCATATCCCGATGTGGCAAAAACGCTGTCGATATCCGGAAGGAACATGTCAAATATCTGTTACGGCTGTGTGGCGTTATTTATCAGATGTCTGGGGTTTTGCCCGCAGAGCAGGGAAGAAGTGAAGGAGATGAGTGCCCTGATAAAGACAATAAATGACCACAACGTAAGGCCGTGGCTGATCACATCATCCGGAAGTCTCCCTGTCGGGGGAGAAGAGAGCGCATCAAATGTATTTCCATCATCGGAGGATCCGGTCGTTGGTTGGAGTAATCCGGACATGGAAGAAGAGTTTTATTAAGAAAGAGAGGTATTTGAAATGATCAACACAATTATTGCAGTAGATGCCGGAAAGGCAGAGACAAAAACAGTAGTACTTCATGACAAGAAGGATATCGTCAGGGATCATTTTCCTACGGCGATAGGCACGGCAAACGATGGGAGAGTTGATCTTCTTGATGGCGTTCACACCTTCTCATCAAAGACACTCGGCGAAGCGGGTAAGGAAGTCAGGATCGGTTGCGGAGAGCTTCCGATCAAGTCAGATGATAATTACTCGAAGGATACTGATATCAACAGGTTATGCACCCTGTATGCTATCGCACGAAGTGTTCAGCCCGGTGAGACAGTAAATGTCGTGACCGGGTGTCCGCTCTCAATATACAGCCGTAAGGAAGAAAGAATGGAGTACGGACGAAACATTGTACCAAATGGTAAGGTTGAATGTGCCATTGACGGAAAACCAATCGAGTTTAACATCGACAAACGACTTGTGTGCGCTGAGTCAACCGGGATTCTCACCATGCATCCGGATCTTTTTGCCAAGAAGGAATATGATGCGGCGATCGTTGACATGGGTGGCCTTAACATGAATATCGCTGCTGTCAACAACTCCAATATCATCATTGAATCCTCACACACATCCAGGCATGGCGGCAGGGAACTTGTACGTGAGATAAGAAGGGCTCTTATGGATCACGGGATGGAGATCACGGATACACAGATACTTACCTCGATAACGCGCGGATCCGTAAACTATCATGATGATGACCGAAAGGAAGAATCTAAGGCGATCATCGGTCAGGCGGTATGTTCATTTATTGATGAGATCGAAAAGACTCTTCGTAACAGCTGGAAGAACTTTGATACACTGGAGCTTTTCTTCATCGGTGGAACATCGTTTCTCCTGAAGGATTTCCTTACAGAACGTTTTGGCGAGCATGCTCATTTTGAGAAGGATTTTGAGACGTCACGCTATGCAAATGCTGAAGGTTTTGCACGCAAGATGTATCAGAAGCTCGCTGAAGGATCCGGCACAAAGTGATATGACCACTTCGCCAGGGTCCCTGTGGCCGTAACAGCCGATAACTCAGCAAAAAACGCTTCGTTATCTTCGTTACGACCACGTCTGTAGCTGCCAAGTGGCTGTATCTACCGTTTTTTTTGATTTACATGGCAGCTACAGACAAAACCACTACCATCCCCCGCAAATAAGCGGCAGGATCTCCCCCGGATCCTCGTTGGGGATGGTAGGCAAGTTTCGCATTGTGGCAAGCCACAATGCAAACTTGCCAGTGGGCTTCGCCCCCTTGGAACCCCTTTTTGCACCCCGCCAGGGGATATCAAAGGATGTGATCACAATGCAACGCGCAAACCGCAAACGAAACCGGGCCGTCACCGTACGGATGAACGATCGCGAATATGCCCGCATGCAGAAGAAGATAGCCGAGTCCGGGCTGTCCCAGCAGGCATATATCATAAGTGCGGTCTGCTCGTATCCGATCACATCATCGAATGAGATGGCGGAGCTTAAGAACATAAGCAAGACGTTTTCAGACTTTGAGCGACAGATACGCGGTATGGCGACGAATGTGAATCAGATGGCTCATATTGCAAACGGTCAGGGGCAGGTAGCGAGTGAGAAGAAACTGGAAGAGTTGGCGGAACAGATCCGCGATTACCGGAGGGAGAGTGAGGCTATATGGCAATCAATAAGGTCGTCAATAACGGGGGCTGTTCACACGGAGCCATGAGAAATGCCATGGAATATGTTCTGCGGGATAACTCGCTTGAGGAAGAGTATGTAGAGATAACCGGGCCGTATAACGGGGAGACTATTAATTATGATGAAGTATACCAGACGTGGCTCGCAGAAAAGAGAATGTGGGATAAAGACTCCGGCAGGATGTACGCCCACAATATCATAAGCTTCCATAAGGATGAACAGATAACACCGGAGCAGGTACTTGAGATCAGTCGCCATTTTGTTGACAGGTTTTTTCCGGACCACCAGAGCTTGATAGCAGTACACCGGGACAGGGAGCATCTGCATTGTCATATCCTGACAAACAGCGTTTCGTATGTTGACGGGCATAAACTTCACCAGACGAAGAAAGATCTTGAGATCCAGAAGGAATTCACGAATGATCTCTGCCGGAACCGGGGATTATCGATCGCCGAGAAAGGACATCACTTTGACGGAAAACCGATCGAACAGGGAGAGATCAGGTCATGGAGTAAAGATAAATACAACCTGCTGATCAATGATACAAAGAACAGTTTTGTTGCAGACTGCGCCCTGGCAATAATGGATGTGATGTCGAACTGTACCTGCAGGGATGAGTTTATCGCCGGTATGGCTGGACATGGGTGGTCAGTACAGTGGGAAGATAATCGGAAACATATCGTATTTGAGAACGAGGACGGTGACAAGGTCCGCGACAGCAGGATTGAGAAAACATTTGAAGGGATGGAAGTAAATAAGGAGGCGCTGATACATGAATTTGAAAGACAGAATGCAATCAGACTCGAGCACTGTGGATTCGAACCGGAACTCGAAGAAGAACGAGAGCCAGAACCGGAACACGGAGATGCAGCAGAAGATATCGAGTCTTTCCTCTCAGGTATCGATGCTGAAGAACAAAGTGCAAGCGCAGAAGCAAGAAATAGTCGAGCTGAACGAGTATATCGTGAAGTTGAGCGAGAGCGACAAGCAATTGAAAGAAGCATACAGCTTGAAATCAGCCGCAGAGGAAGCCATAGCCACGAGCTCGAAATTGGTCTCGGATTATAAAGAGGCACATAAGGAGAGGATGGCTATACTCGATGAACGTGAAGATGCGATAAATAAAAAGGAGGCCAGGGTAAATCAGATAGCAAGTGATCAGGAGGCCGAGATATCCAAGAGAGTCAAAAAGGATGTTTCTAAGATAGAAAGCAGACTCCAAAGAGATTATAACGATAGAAAACAGATTCTGGAAATGTGTGACAAAGAAATGGTAAGAGCGCATCTGGCCGGATATATAACATCGATCGTAGGACTGATCTTTGCAGCGCTAGGCATTCTTGCTTTATCAGAGCCTTACCAGAATGAAGCTGAAGAATTCTTTAAAGAACTGGCAAACATAATATGTCCAATAGCAACCGGTCCATATAAAGCTGCTATATTCTTTGCGGGAAAGATGTTAAGTGAAGCAGCGAATCCTGCCGGCTATTGGATCATAGGAATA
>OMRF01000396.1 GCA_900313435.1 uncultured Lachnospiraceae bacterium
CCACAAATACAAAATCAGCGATTGAATCGAATCTCGATCCAAATTCACTGACTGAATTTGTTTTCCGGGCGATGATCCCATCGACCATATCCGATAATCCAGCGATCAGATACAGCACGTAAAAAATCTGAGAAAACACCGGGCAAAACACAAGTACCGCACTCACAAGGATTCTTAAGCCTGTTATTACATTTGCCATCATACGCTTCCGGCGTTTTCCAGCCTTCCCCGTGCATCAGGATTGTTTCCAATAATTGCTCCAACCTTCTCGCACGACCTCATTTCCGGGCAGCCGCCGCAAGTTTCCACCTGTTTTTCTCTCGCGCACAGCCTGATCGGACATAAAGAATCGCAGTACACAGTCTTTACTCCCGGAATCCGGCACCCGGAGCAGTTGATCATCTCCGGCGTGATCTCCACTCCATTAAGCGCTGACCATTCCTTCGACACCTTTATCCGCAGCTCATTGTCGTTATTAACCGTTGCCAGACGAGCTTCACAGGACTCACAGTCCAGCCCGCAGTATGCAATGTACTCATTCATAATCAAAGTCTCCCTTATGCGCTGATGCCGCATCAATTCTCTCTATAAGTTATAGTTCTTCTATCCATGAAAAGAACTTATCCAAACCTTTATTCTCTTCCCTGGTCTCCATAAACATCCCCGCCGTATACCAGGAATGAGTATTCTTCTTATCCACCACACTATAAAGTTCACACGAATTACCCTGCTGTTTTGCTTTTTTAGCGAAATCTTCAGCACAGGCATATTCGATCAGACCATCATGCTTACTCTGGATAAGAAGCATCGGGATATTGTTCTTAGACATCAAAGATACAGGTTCCCCGTTCTTCCTGTTATATCCTTTCCTGAAAAGCTGGTTTAACAGCAGTCTGATCGTCAGGCCCTGATCATCCCTGAAACTGTACGGTCCGCCGGAACCGATAAATCCTATGATATTTGAAACATCAACTCCATACTTTTGCTGAACCTTTCGGCAGTAACACATAATTGACGTCAGGTGTGCCCCGGCAGATGGTCCTGCTATGATGATCCTTGATACATTTATCCCGTTATCTTTCAGGTAATTGAGCGCAGAATTGTATGCCGCACAGACATCCCTGATCTGGCAAGGGTATTTATGCTTTGGAGACAACCTGTAGCCCAAAGAAACAAACCGGTATCCCTGATCACAGACACATTGTCCTACATAATCAAAGAATTTTGGATTTCCTGCATTCCAGCCTCCGCCATGAACCCAGACAATGATCTTGTCATTGATAACCTTCTTTGGCTCATAGTATAGGAAATACTGTTCCTTATCACTGCCATAGGAAACCTCTGCCGGCTTATATTTCTTCTTTATTCGGAACATCTTCCTGTATAACCCGAAGTAACTCAGGCTTTCACGCATATAATCATTCATATCATCTCCAAACATGTTTTATTCTTTTTACAGAACCTCCAGCACTTTTTTGATATTTTCCTCATTCGGTATGATGATGTTAATATCCACTTCCGGATGTTCCTTTACATATGCAGTAAAGAAACCCATCAGGTTATCTTTGGTCTCCATATAGTCATCTATGATCACCTGGTCACTGTATCCCAGTTTCCTTAAGATGATAGCCGATACAACGCCTGTCCTGTCTTTTCCTGCTCCACAGAAATACATGACATTGCTATCTGCGTTCATTATGGTATTGATAATCTTATCCATCTGCTCGTCCAGCATTCCGAGATAAGTTTCAGCCACTGCTTCCGGTGACTTTGGCGTATCCCCACCGCCTGTAACGGGCAGATGATAATAAGTAAACCCATCTTCATTTTCAAGTCTGCACGGCCTGGCTGTATATTCTTTTTCTTCCCGCAGATCAATAATGGTAGTAATGCTGTTTTCAAGAAGCCATTTTACCTCAGGATCCGACAGTTTCCCCGGATAATCACTTCGTATGTACCGCATGTCTCCGGTGGGCAATGCTCTTGTGTTAAGAGTAGTATACAATAATGAACTCATATGTTCTTCTATCCCCTTGCTGCCTTTTTTCAGGTGTGTACAGTTACCTGCCGAACACAGGATCACCGCCCCTGAGTCAGACTATATTGTCATCATATTGAAAATGATCTTTCTCTGCAATAATCCCCTGGTCTCATCATCGCAATACAGCCCTGGATTACCATACAAAAAAAGAAGCACCAACCCCACAGCCAGGCTGCAGGACCAGTACTCCCTCCGTGCACCTCCAGGGGCTCGAACCCTGGACACCCTGATTAAGAGTCAGGTGCTCTACCAACTGAGCTAGAGG
>OMRF01000378.1 GCA_900313435.1 uncultured Lachnospiraceae bacterium
CGGGGCACCGCAGTCATGATCATTATCTTCTTTGTGATAGTGATGCTCTTAAACACAAAGCTTTTCTGAAAAAGAAGTGATTTTTTAGATCATCAGGGGCCGTCCGAAAGGGATGTCCCCTGTTTTTATGTGATAGATCCGGAGACAGGACATGGAAAAAAGAAAGATCAAAAACGAAAAATATAAAGAGGGCATATTTACCGCTAATGAGAAGGGCTTCGGCTTCATCAATGTAGATGGAGAGGAAGAGGATTATTTTGTGCCTGAAAGGAATATGGCTCATGCGTGGAACGGCGATTTCGTAAGATTTAAGGTTGAGGATTTAGGCGGCAACAGAAAAGAAGCGGTCATCAAAGAGATCCTCTTTCACGGCGTTACAGAGGTCGTGGGCGAATTTGATAAGACCGGGGATTTTGGCTTTCTGATCTGTGACGACAGAAGGATACCTTATGACATACTTATTGAGAGCGGAAAGACCCATGGCGCAAAGAAGGGCGAAAAGTGCGTCGTAAGGATATTGGAATACGGTTCACAACAAAAGGCGCCGAAGGGCGAGATCGTAGAGATCCTCGGGGACAATAAGGAAAAAGGCGTTGATATATTGTCTCTTGTGAGGGGCGCAAATGTTCCTTACGATTTTTCAAGTGACTCCATCCGTGAAGCTGAGGCCTTTGATGAAAAGCCGGACAAAAAGGAGATCAAAAGACGAAAGGATCTGAGGGACGAGTTTGTTTTTACCATAGACGGAAATGACTCAAAGGACTTTGATGACGCGGTCTCCATAAAGAAAAAAGGTGATGATTATATACTTGGAGTCCACATCGCAGACGTTTCGTATTACGTGACGGAGGACTCGGCTCTTGACCTTGATGCCCTTGACAGGGGGAACTCCATATATCTTTGCGACAGGGTGATCCCCATGCTTCCGCAGCGTCTTTCGGATGACCTTTGTTCCCTTCTTGAGGGGAAGGACAGGCTGACGCTTTCCTGTATCATGAGATTCTCAGAGGATGGGAAGCTGAAGGAAAAAAAGATAATTGAAAGCGTGATCAGATCCCGCCACCGGATGACCTATGATGATGTTAATCTCATTCTGTCAGGGGATGATGGCGGAAAAATGAGGAAAAAGTACGAAGAGCTTTATCCTCATGTCCTTCTGATGGCGTCCCTATCAGATAAGATCAGAAAAAGGCGCCAAAAGCACGGGGCAGTGGAATTTGACCTTCCGGAAAGCGAGATAATACTTGATGAAAACGGTCATGCGATCGATGTAAAAAAGAGAAGCCGTGGAAAGGCCGAGCGGATGATCGAGGACTTTATGATATCGGCAAATGAAGCCGTGGCGGATTATTTCACTGACAGGAAGCTTCCCATTATCTATCGTGTTCACGGGGAGCCTGACAGGGAAAAGGCAAAAAAGCTAATTACTCTTTCGAGAAAGATGGGGATAAGCTCTCTCAAAAAGAAGCAGCGCCTTTCTCCCAAGGATATAAGCGCCTTTCTTAAGGAAATACAAAACCGCGATGAGGAAGCCTTCCTTACCGAGCTTACACTGCGCTGTATGCAGCGCGCCGAGTACTCGATCGAAAATATCGGCCATTTCGCTCTTGCGTCCGGATGTTACTGCCATTTTACGTCTCCGATAAGGCGTTACAGCGATCTTGCCACCCACAGGATGATTCATCTCTTCCTTTCCGACAAGTACAAAAAGAAGCAGAAGAAGGCTTATCAGAAGACTCTTTCAAACGCAGCGAAGCATTCCAGTGACACGGAGCGTAAGGCAGACGAGCTTGAGAGAGCCGTAGACTCAATGAAAATGGCGGAGTATATGGCTGACCACACGGGAGAGTGCTTTGCAGGAAGGGTTTCCGGAGTCATAAAACGCGGCGTCTTTGTCCGACTTTCAAATACAGTCGAGGGAATGGTGCCGGCACATACGATGCGCGACGACGCCTACGAGTATGACGAAGATAATATGGCTCTTGTCGGGAAGTACAAAAATCGTCATTACACAATAGGCCTTCCCGTAAACGTGAAGTGTGTTTCAGCCGATAAACGTTCGGGGAGCGTTGATTTTGTTTTTGTAGACGAAGACGGCAACGAACTTTCCAAAAAGTCCGAAGGTTCAGACGGAAGGATAGAACTGAGGAAACCAAAAAATGTGAAAGGAGGGCATCGTGGCAGAAAAAACCGCACAAAAACTTATCGCAAATAATAAAAAAGCCTATCACGACTACTTCCTTGACGAATTCTATGAGGCTGGGATAGTCCTTACGGGAACTGAGGTCAAATCTTTGCGACTTGGAAAATGCTCGATAAAGGAGGCCTTTGTCAGGATAGACAATGGAGAGATCGCTATCTATCAGATGCATATCTCGCCTTATGAAATGGGAAATATCTTTAATCGTGATCCACTCCGCCCGAGGAAGCTTTTGCTCCACAAGAGCGAGATCAAAAAGCTTTACGGAAAGGTGACGGAAAAGGGCACGACCATAGTGCCGCTTGAAGTTTATTTTTCAAAGGGCAGGGCAAAAATAAAGATAGCGCTCGCGCGAGGCAAGAAGCTCTATGACAAGCGGGCCGATATCGCTGCAAAGGACGCGCGCCGCGCCGCAGAACGCGACTACAAAATGTCATTCAAGTAGGCTATAATATTATTCATCATATTGTTTCAAGGGCCAGTAATGGTTTCGACGGGGATAAGGAGGACTAAACTGCATGCGGAAGCTGAGGGACTTCCTAAAAACTCTCACCTAAAATTAGTTGCAAAAGAAGACAACTACGCTCTTGCAGCTGCCTGACCTTAGGTCAGCAGTCTGACTCTCATAAGAGAATAAGCACTTCTTTAGACCACGGTCTTCGGCAACGGAGAAGTGTTAAAGTAAAGAGGACCAAAGGCGTGAATTTGCGGATTAGCGCGCCGGATAAGGAATTTTCGCCGGTCGGAGGAAAGGCTGTCATTCACTGAAAATCTCCGGTCGTCAAAACCCCAATGAATGACTAAGCATGTAGACGTTTTTTAAGAATTATCTTCGGACACGGGTTCGACTCCCGTCTGGTCCATCTTCACACAAAAAGGACTACGCCAGAGCGTAGTCCCTTTTGTGTGAAGTAGCTCAAACAGACGGGAGTCGAACGGCAAGGCCGAGGGGCAAAGCCCCGAGAGGACGTGCCAGTGGCACGTCCGAGCCACAGCCCGGCCTGAAAGGCGGCTGTGCCGCCGGCGGGACTCCCGTCTGGTCCAATAGTTTTAGCAAGGAGGAGGGAAACAATGAACGATTATGATTTTTACCTGGATCTATC
>OMRF01000298.1 GCA_900313435.1 uncultured Lachnospiraceae bacterium
ATATTTATAATATATACTTTTAATTATATACAAACAGAATACTGATACTATCACCCTCCGTTTCTACCCTGTCTTTATGGTATAATGTGAACTCTGCAATTAAGTTCCACTAAAAATCCAGTGATCTCGTGGTCAACAAGATGTTTTGTTAAAAACGTCCAAAATATCAGCTGATCTATCCCGGAAACGACTTGAAAAAATGTGAAATATGCACATCTTTTTATTTGATTTCTTGTGTTGGCTGTGGTATAATTTAGTGTAACGGTTACACTAAATGCAGGAGGCGTTATGTACCTCAATACCACGGTAAAAATCCCTGAGGTCAAGGGCAAGATAATCCTAAAGAATAAAAATGGGACGACCTATGTCCAGTATCAGTATGGCAGCGAGTACAAAAAAGACAAGCAGTATGCTGTTCCTCTTCGAGCTATCGTCGGAAAAAAATCTGAGACCGACCCGACTTTGATGTTCCCGAATGAGAAGTTTCAGGTCTATTTTCCCGACGTTATGATCCCCGAGGAACTTCCATTTGCGTACCGGAGCTGCTGCCTGAAGATCGGGTCTTGTGTCATCATTCGGAAAGTACTTGAAGAATACGGGCTTCCGCCGATGTTGAAAAAACGATTCGGTGATGATACCGGGCTCATTCTCGATCTCGTAGCATATCTGATCATCGAGGAAGAGAATGCTGGCCAATACTACCCTGATTTTGCTTTCAACCATCCGCTCTTTACGGAGAAGATGAAGATCTACAGCGATTCCAAAGTGAGCAGGCTCCTTGGCTCAATCACCAAAGACCAGTGCATCGGTTTTCTGGATGACTGGAATAAGAATCGCGACCACAAGAGCCGGATCTATGTTTCCTATGACTCTACCAATAAAAACTGCGATGCCGGCGATATCGATATCGTCGAGTACGGAAAAGCCAAAGATGATAAAGGTCTGCCCGTTTTTAATCTCTCGATCGCGATGGACAAGACCAACCGAGTTCCTCTCTTTTATGAGGAGTATCCCGGATCCATCACGGATGTATCCCAGTTCACTTTCATGGTGGATAAAGTCATCGAATACGGATACCGAAAAATCGGCTTCATCCTTGACCGCGGTTATTTCAGCAAGAGCAATATTCAGTATATTGATGAGAATGACTATACCTTCATCATCATGTGCAAGGGGTGTAAGGCTCTCGTGTCATCAATGGTGCTGGAAAACCAGGGGACTTTTGAAACGAAACGGGAGTCTGTGATCCGTTCCTATAAGGTCTATGGCACCACCGTCAAGGCCAGGCTTTATGAGGACGATACAAAAGAAAGATACTTTCATATCTACTACAATCCCTCCAAACAGGCCGGGGAACGGGAGCATCTTGAGCAGAGAATCGAAAAGCTCCGTCAGTTCCTGAACAAACGTATTGGAAAAGAAGAAAGTTTTGGCAAGGTCTACCAGGATCTATTCCATCTCCATTACAACAAGCAGGGAATCTTTGTTGGCGCTGACGAACGAACCGATGTCATTGAAGCGCAGCTTCGGCTTTGCGGATACTTCTGTATCATCACGTCCGAGAAAATGACGGCCTCACAGGCCCTGATCCAGTATAAGGGCAGGGATATTTCCGAGAAGCTTTTCCGGACTGACAAGTCATTTATCGGTTCGAAAAGCGAACGTGTGCAGTCATCCCGAAGCATGTCTTCCAAGATCTTTATCGAATTTGTTGCCCTCATCGTCCGCAACCGAATTTATAACCTTCTTAAAGACCAAATGCTTCGGATAGAAGCCAGGCAGAAATATATGACTGTGCCCGCAGCGATCCGTGAGCTTGAAAAGATCGAGATGGTTCGCCGGAGCGGCGGCAGTTACAAGCTTGATCATGCCATCACCAAAACGCAAAAGACAATCCTGAGTTCCTTCGGCCTGGACGAGGCCACAGTTAGACGCAGCGCAGAGGAGATCGGCAGACTACTGGAGGACAGCCAGTCACTTATGAACGAGGAGGAGCCTACTGATGGCGAGGAAGAAATCATCGGAATCGATTGATACTGAGATCAAAAAGATAAAAGCGGACATGTCCAGACTCCAAGATCGATACGATAAGCTCGCGGATAAACTTAAAGAGCTGGAGGAAAGCAAACGTCAGCTGGAGGCAGAGACGATCATGGATGCTTACCTGAAGAGCGGCAAAAGTTTCGATGAGATCATGACATTTCTGAGCCCATAAGGGTTTTAGTGTAACTTTTTTGCAGAGTTCTCATAAAAATACATAATCAAAAAGGCAAGCCAATATACAAAGGCTTGCTTTTTTTGACGCCGCATCTGTTCGCCCGCCCCCTTATGTCTATGTCATGCGTTACGTGATACGGTTAATTATAGATGAATACAAAAACGAGGCTGATTTTTATTATAGATGAATAATACAATAAAGATAGATAAAGGGCGTGCCTTTACGACTCAATCAGCACTAATGCTCATAAAACGTCTTCGGATCTCCGAACAATGCAGTCATAATCATCACATGGGAACATAGCTTTACCGAATAAAGATAGAGGGAGGCTCCGCTTACCTGCCTGGGGTTCTTGTATTCCAGATATGAGTAAAGCTGATCGCTGTAAGATATGCTGGAAAAGGCTTCCCACAGCCTCTGCTTTTTGATCTGAAACCAGCCGTGATAGACATCTTTTCCGGAAAGCCTGTTGTATACTCGGCACAGTCTTTCATAGCCGGCATAAGTTTGCCCGTTTTCAAGCAGCCAGTTGATGTTTTCGGCCAGCTTTATAAAGAAGGGTTTTTCCTGTTTGTACAGCGGTTCCCAGTTCTGACAGCGGTTTTTGCCAATAGTTCCCAAATAACCTTTTGTCAGGACAGAGGAAGCCGGATGATAATGAAACCCTATGCTTTCCAACTGTACGTGGCTGTCCCGTATCCTGGTCTTGTGCCAGGGACAGTACTCCACTTCCTCGATCTGAGGGAGCACCTGCCAG
>OMRF01000002.1 GCA_900313435.1 uncultured Lachnospiraceae bacterium
AAGATCATGACAACCAAAAGAAGAGCGATCACTATAATGATATAGAACCTCGCGGTGGTCTTCTTTTTACCGGCAACTACTCTTGTCATAAGCACTCTCTGAAAAAACAAACAATGTCTTCTTTAAGTCTATCGGCAATTTTTTATAATACTTAACGCTCTGCGGTTATTTTTTCAAAATTTTTTCAAACCGTTTCATACATTGAGTCGGCATCCTCCTTTTTGACCGTCTCCGCGACGGTCTTCACGCGGACAGATACCTTTTTGTCGCCAAAGCCTATCTCTATGATATCTCCGGGCTTTATGTCCTTCCCGGCCTTGGCGGGAGTGCCGTTCACCGATACCCTTCCGGCATCACAGGCCTCAGCCGCCACGGTCCGCCGCTTGATGAGGCGGGAGACCTTCAGATATTTGTCAAGCCGCATAAAAGCCTCCTTTTTCAATGATAATTAAAAAGCGGAGCATCGCTGCTCCGCCTACAAGTAACGCTTTATCGGCTCAGCCGTTTACTATGTCCTTAAGTGCCTTCCCAGCCTTAAATTTGGGAGCCTTTGAGGCAGCTATCTTCATTTCGGCACCGGTCTGGGGATTCCTTCCCGTACGAGCCGCACGCTTTGAAACCTCGAAGGTTCCGAAGCCAACGAGCTGAACCTTGTCCTCCTTCTTCAGCGCCTCAGCAACAACATCAGTGAAAGCCTTAAGAGCAGCCTCCGCATCCTTCTTTGAAAGATCAGCCTTATCAGCTATAGCTGCTACAAGTTCTGTCTTGTTCATTGTATCCTCCTCAATAATAAATAATTACACTTCGCACGGGCAGGCGGCCCGAAAACGAAAGTCCATGAATACTTATAATGTTTTCACCCCGTATTGTCAAGCATCTCAGAGATCGTTGTCGCTGCTTGACAGGGTCGAGAGCATATTTGATATGGACTGAAGGTACTGAAGCTCGGCGTCATCAGCATCATAATCCCCGTCCCCGTCAAGATCTCCTGAAACGGCAGAGTTTGAGTATGCCGATGAGAGCGCGGAGGAGACAGCACTTGATATCGCTCTTGAGTCTGCGGATGTTACACTTGAAGATGATGACGAAGAGGTTTTTGACGACTCGCCCTTCTTCGAATCTGAAATATCAAGGGTGATCTCAGCGCTCTTTGAATTCACATACAACGTCCTCGTCCAGGTATCATAGCCATCGGCCGTGACCTTCAGAGAATGCGCTCCGTAGGGAACCTGCATCGTCTCGTTTACAGAAACCGGCTGATTGTCAAGATAAACCATTGCCCCGGGAACGTCTATCCTAAAGCTCAGGTCACAGGTCTTCGGTCCCTCTCCTTTAAGCTCCATGAGGTCTACCACCACCGTATCACCGCGGGGAACCGTAACCTCCTTGGTTCCGCCGTAGCCTTTGTTTGCTACAGTAACCGCATAGTCTCCTTCAGGTACCTCAATAGTCATAGGCTCGGGGCTCACCATTACGAATATGCGGCTTCCTATCTGCATCAGGCTGTCTGCAAAATCCGTGGTATTCGAAAAGAGAAGATAACCATGCCCGGTCGTTATCACGATAGAGATAATGTCATGCCCGGTGCCTATCACCTTTAATGTATCATTTTCAGTGATGATCGAGACATCGCCGGAAACATTTCCATCAAGAACCACGGTATCGGACGTGAGCCTGTAATTTGAGCCCATCGTGGAAAAAACATTTCTTTGGGTATCTATATTGTAATTTGTCACCTCATCAAGTTCAAAAGCCTTGTCTGAGATCATGATCGCCTTCAATATCCTTCCGTTCTCCGTTGTGACCGCGGAAAGCTCCACCACCCGTCCCGGAAAGAAATCAGTCACAAGAGCGTTCCCGCCGTATCTGTTCCTGAATTTCGTAAGCAGATTATAGGAGTATCTTGTAAGCCTTCCCGTGGAAAGATCCTTCAAAGTGATACTCTCTTCGGCAGTATTTGTATCCGTTACCATATAAAGAAGGCCATCCATTTCCGTATCCGAAAAAGAGAGGGCAGCCCCTTTTGAGGACGAAGAAGAAGTCCGCTTTCCTGTTGCAGCGCTCCCGCCAAATGTACATCCACTCAGGGACAGCGGGAGAAGAAGGCAAAGAGCCGATATTAAAGAAAGGATCAAAAGCTTCTTTTTCATTTTTCTTTATCTTCCTGATAATAAGACAATGCCCTTTTGATGAGCTCCTCCCTTGTGTTTAAGGAGGGGTCATCTATCACATCCTTCAGAAGGCGCTTCATCACGCGTCCTGTAACTGGGCCCTTTTCAACTCCGGCCTCTATGATCTCTCCACCAGACACTGCAAGATCTTTCAGAGTCACCGGTGCCATTTCATCTTTTATCTCTTCATAAAGTTTCTTTGTGTTGTCAAGCTCAAGGAGCTTCTCTTTCCTCTGATATTCGCTCTGGGAAAGGATATCGGCTCTGCGGAGTGAGAGAAGATCCTCGTAATGCTCCATACCCACCCTTGCTATCTGCCGCCTTATATTCTTCTTAGTGACGGGAACTCTTGCGTCATGAAATCTCACGAGCCGCGCTGTGTCCTCTATTGTGGCATTGTCGAAGCGGAGGCGTCTCAATATATCTTCAGCCATCGCGGCACCGACCTCGGGATGCCCTGTGAAATGATCCCTTCCTTTTTCATCAACCTTTCTGGTCACGGGCTTTGCCACATCATGAAGAAGGGCCGCAAGACGAAGCACCCTCTCCGGCTTGACATTCATCATCACATGGAGACTATGCTCACCTACCGTGTACATATGATGCCTGGTATTCTGTATGGTCTGCATCATCCTGTCAAACTCCGGAAGGAATATCTTTGTCAGGCCTGCCTCATATGCCTTCCGCAGATAATCAGGGTGATCCGAAAGTATTATCTTCATGAGCTCGGCAGCTATCCTCTCCTCGCTCACTCTGGAAAGTCCATAGGCTAATGTCCTTATCGCCGCAAAGGTCTTTTCTTCTATTTTGAAGGAAAGACGGGCGGCAAACCGGATAGCCCGAAGCATCCTGAGAGAATCCTCAAAGAAGCGTTCCCTAGGATTTCCTACACAGCGCACGATCCCGTTCTCAAGATCCTTCTGCGCCCCGAAAAGGTCTATGACCCCGGAAGCATCGTTGTAGGCCATAGCGTTGATGGTGAAATCCCGTCTCTTCAGATCCTCAAGGAGTGAAGGTGAAAACCTCACCTCATCGGGATGCCTGCCGTCAGAGTACTTCCCGTCAACTCTGTAGGTCGTGACCTCATAACTTTTTCCATTCATCCGGACAGTCACGGTACCGTGCTTGATCCCGGTATCTATAGTCTTTTTAAAGACCTCCTTCACCTGATGTGGAAGCGCAGAGGTCGTGATATCCCAATCATCGGGTTCCCTGCCAAGAAGGCTGTCGCGGACGCAGCCTCCCACCACATAGGCCTCGAACCCCGCCCGACCAAGAAAACTTATTATCTTTTTTACATCTTCAGGTAGTTTGATCATAAATAAAAATAAACGGAGAAGTATTCGCTCCTCCGCCCTCTCATGCGGCGGACGTGGATCGAACACGTGACCTCTTCCGTGTGAAGGAAGCGCTCATCCCGGCTGAGCTACCGTCGCATC